>NZ_JBWKYN010000192.1:0-11111 GCF_059423785.1 Arcicella sp. GW458-12-2-14-TSB2
TCTTTACAGTTTCTTAATAGTAGTATATTGTTCATACTAAAAAAAAGTTGTTATTTTGCATTCAAATTCACCAATTCAAATTCTAACTAAATTCCAAATTTTCAACATGAAAAAATTCTTTACAACAAAGGTAGTTTTCGGTTTTTTACTGATTTTTACTGCTTTTTTTTCAGGAAATACTTTTGGTCAAGTAACAAGCTCACAAATTACGGGTATTGTTACGGATGACAAAGGTTCTGGACTTCCAGGGGCTACAGTAATTGCTGTTCATACTCCTTCTGGTTCTCGCTACGGAGTAGTCACAAATGCTGCTGGTCGTTATACCTTACCAGCCGTTCGTGTGGGTGGCCCTTATACAGTTAAAGCTTCTTTTGTTGGTTTTAAAGACCAAATCCAAGAAGATGTTATGGCTAACTTAGGAGCTGCAGCAAATGTAAACTTCAAACTAACTGAAACAGAAAATGTACTTAATGAAGTAAAGGTAACTGGCAGTCGTTCTGATATCATGTCATCAAACCGTACAGGTGCGGCAGCTTCATTCGGAACAAACACTATCAACAGCCTTCCAACTATCGGTCGTACTATCAATGATATTACTAAGTACAACGCTTATAGTAATGGTCGTTCTTTTGCTGGTCAAGATAGCCGTTTCAATAACTTTACGATTGATGGTTCAGTATTCAACAACGGTTTTGGTTTAGGTAGTTCTGCACAAGCGGGTGGTCGTACTGGTACAACTGCTGTTTCGTTAGATGCTATCGAACAAGTACAAGTAAACATTGCACCATTTGACGTTCGTCAGTCTGGTTTTGCTGGAGCAGGTATCAACGCTGTTACACGTTCAGGTACAAACGAATTCACAGGTTCAGCTTATCACATTTTCAGAAATAGTGATTTAGTAGGAAAGAAAGCTGATGGAAGAAAATTATCAACTGTTAACATCGATGAAAAAACGTATGGTTTCCGTGTTGGTGGTCCAATCATTAAAGACAAATTATTCTTCTTTGCTAACTACGAACAATTTAAAAGTTCAAACCCTGCTTTAGACTGGGTAGCTAACCGTCCAGGTGCTACTGGAGGTAACGTATCTCGTGTATTAGCTTCAGATATTGAAGATTTAGGAAATTTCATGAGAACTAACTTCGGTTATGAAATTGGTGCAATTGATGGTTTCAACAATGAAGTAAACAGTAAAAAAGGTTTGTTACGTTTAGATTATAACATCAGTAACAACCATAAATTAAGTGTTCGTTATTCTCACCATGATTCTGAAACTGGTTCAATCATCAGTAACAGTAACAGTAGTAGTACTGCTGGTAATGGTAACCGTACTAACTCTTCGTTGGCTTTATCTCCACAAAACTCAGGGTATAAAATTCAAGATAACACTCGTTCAATCGTTGCTGAATTAAGTTCAACATTTAACAGTAAGTTTGCCAATAGCTTCATTGCTACATACAACAAACAAATTGAAGATAGAGCACAGGTATCTCTTTTCCCAACAATCGATATTTTGAAAGATGGTTCTACTTATACTACTATGGGTATGGATCCATTTACGCCAAATAACAAATTGAATTATTCAACGTTAAACTTTACGGATAATTTAAGTTACTTTGCTGGTGAACATACATTCACATTAGGATTAAGCTACGAATACTTTACTTCTAATAACGTATTCTTCCCTTCTTCAAACGGTGTTTGGGTATTCAACTCAATTGCTGATTTCAAAACTGCTGCTTTAGCTTACAAAGCAAACCCTGCTTTAACGGTTTCTCCAGTTACTATCAACCGTTTCAACTATCGTTATTCATTATTACCTGACGGAGTAGAGCCTCTTCAAACTTTGAAGGTTTCTAACTACGCTGCCTATATTCAAGATGAATTCCAAGTGAATGATAGATTAAAAGTTACTGGTGGTCTTCGTTTCGACATCTTTAGTTATGATAACTCAACATCTGCTGCATTCTATAATCCAGTTGTTGGTGCTTTGACTTATAAAGACGAAAACAATGCAGATTTAAGAGTAAATACTGGTGCTTTCCCAAGTGCTAAATTATTAGTTTCTCCAAGAATTGGTTTCAACTACGATGTTAAAGGTGATAGATCTGTTCAAGTAAGAGGTGGTACTGGTATTTTCGTATCTCGTATTCCTCAAGTATTAGTATCGAACCAATTGGGTAACAACGGTGTAAATACTGCCGTAATTAACCAAACTGCTACAACAGCTTATCCATTCACATTGAATCCTACTGTTTACAAGCCAGCAACAACAGACATCACTAAATTGCCTGCTTATGTAGTGAATGCTTCAACGGAAGATTTGAAAAACCCAATGATTTGGAAATCAAACATCGCGGTTGACTATAAATTACCATTCGGTTTAATTGGTACTTTAGAAGCTCTTTATAACAAAAACATCAATGCGTTAAGATATATTGACGCTAACTTGAAAGGTGCTTCTGCTAAATTTGATGGTGCTGATTCACGTGGACGTTTCCCTGCTTCTGGTCTTTCAGGTACAGCAGTTAACACTGCTCGTTATTATAACGCTGCTACTACTAACGTATTCGTGTTAACAAATACTAACAAAGGTGAATCTTATTCATTCACTGCTAAAATTGAAAAACCAACTGTTAATGGTTTAGGTGGTATGTTAGGTTATACTTATGCTGTTGCTAAAGATATTCAATCGGTAGGTAGTACAGTACAAGCAAACATTCCTACAGTAGACGGACAAAATTATTTAACACCTTCTTATTCAGATAACGACTTACGTCACCGTTTTGTAGGTTATGTAAACTACCGTATCAATTATGGTGGTGAATTTGGTGGATCAACAATGTTTACTTTAGGTGCTGTTTCTAACAGTGGTTTCAAACAATCATATACATTCGGTAGTGATTTCAATGGAGATGGTCAAATCAATGACTTAATATTTGTTCCTAACAAAGCTTCTGATTTAAACTTTGTACCTTTAACAGTAGGTTCTGGTGCAACAGCTAAAACATATACTGCTGCTGAACAAGCTGCTGCATTTGATGCTTATATCGAAGGTAACCCATACTTGAAAACTCGTCGTGGTCAATATGCAGAACGTAACGGTGGTTATTCTCCATGGTTAACTCGTTTTGACTTCACAGTTGAACAAGATTTCTATGTTAAAACATCTGCTAAAGGAAAGAAAAATACTATTCGTTTACGTGCTGATATCTTAAACATTGGTAACTTATTAAACAATGCTTGGGGTGTAGGTAATGTTTCAACAAGCAGTAACCCATTGAACGTAACTATCAGTTCTACTGGTGTACCATCTTATAGAATCGGAACACAAGTTATTCAAGATGCTGATGGCAACAACCAAACAATCTTATTACGTGATTCATTTGTAAAAAGTATCACAGTTGATAACGTTTGGCAAATGCAATTGGGTATCCGTTATATCTTCAACTAATACTTGAACAAATAACAACCACAAAAAAACTCAGAGAATATCTCTGAGTTTTTTTGTTTTAAATCAATATTGCCTAGTTGATAGCAACACTAATGTACAGGCTTCTTCTACAATTACTCCTTGTTTTTTCGCTATTTCTTCAAAGGCATCATTTTCAGTACCTGGATTAAAAATAATTCTTCTTGGTTTTAGCCCTAATAAATAATCATATAAATTTGATTGATTTTGGGGTGCTACATACATGGTAATGGTGTCAATATCTTCAAGAGGTAATTGATCCGTTTTTATGGTGTATCCAGCAATCTGCCCCTTTTCCTTTCCTAATAACTCTACTTCATGACCATTTGCCAATAACATTTGGGTGGCTTTAAATGAATATCTTCCAGGGTTGCTCGATGCTCCGACTACTAATGTTTTCATAACTGTATCAATTTTTCAATAATTTATTTTACTTTTAAACATTTTTCGGAAGGCTTTTAGTTCTTTAGAAAATTCAAGACCATTTTTATAAATATATAATCTATGCACATTCCTGATTCTTATGATGAATTTAGTCAATTCTGGACGAATCATCAACAAGAGGCTATCTTGGCATACACAAGCCAAAAAGACTCTTTTATAGTAGGTTTATTGCCTGAACATTCAATAGCAATGCCTGCCATTCAATTATTTTACATTTTAGAGAAACGTTTTGGGCAGGCAGCATTATATCAAGCGCTCAATACGTCGTTCACTGTTCAAAGCCCCATTGCTCATCACACTGATACTACTTGGATAAAAACCGTAAATATGGTGGGCATTAATGTCCGTACAATTAGTAGTTTCTTTAACGTAGTAAAATATGCACTAACCTTACCTTCGTCTCAGTCTTCTATTCATTTATTGCCTATCTGGGAATGTGGCGTGGTAGCTAGTTTGTATGGAATGGCAAGCTGGAACATCAATCCAGAGTTTTTTGATGAAGATTTAGCCAGAACATTTCCTCATCTGGCTACCGTAGAAAAACAGTTGAAGGTGGTAACTAATCTTTTACACCTGATGGGTAAAACCGTTGGGATGGATGTGATTCCCCATACAGATAGGTATTCAGAAATAGCATTAGCCAATCCTCAGTTTTTTGAATGGTTACAAAGAAAAGACTTTGAAA
Organism: Arcicella sp. GW458-12-2-14-TSB2; assembly: GCF_059423785.1. Classification (NCBI taxonomy): domain Bacteria; kingdom Pseudomonadati; phylum Bacteroidota; class Cytophagia; order Cytophagales; family Flectobacillaceae; genus Arcicella; species Arcicella sp. GW458-12-2-14-TSB2. Next base: position 4,602 of record NZ_JBWKYN010000192.1, read on the forward strand.
TTATCAACCATGAGGCTGACTTGCACAAAAAAGTACAAGAGCATATTTTAGCTTTTATAAATCAGCATGGGCCAGCTACAGAAACACAGTACCCTCAAGAAGTGGAAGTTTTTTTTAATAACGCTTACTTTCCAGAAGAACAACGATTAAAAGTACTTTTTGGTGAAAAAGATAATCTTTGGGATAGGAATAAAAAACGTAACCAATTAATTAGTTATTTATATAGTGAAGGGTTTGAGCCGGTGCCTGCTACGATGGCACCGCCATACAGAGGTTTGGAGGTTGATAAACGTGATGAAGCTAAAACGATTGATGAAGATGGGCGAGTATGGAGGGATTATTGTATAACAAATCCTGAAGAAATGTCTAGGGTATTTGGACCGCTTGCCAGATTTAAATTATATGAGAGTTTGAATAACAACCAACATTGGGAAATTGATTTTTCGAAACCAAGAAAAGAAGTTTGGGAATATTCAGCTCAAAAATACTTAGGCTTCGCCCAACATTATAATTTTGATTTCATGCGTGGTGATATGTCGCATGTACAGTTAAGAAAAGAAGGCACGCCTGCTAACCCAGACCAATATTATGATATTCATAAATATATCAAAAAGATTATTTGTGAAATAAAACCAACTTTTTCGTATTTTGCAGAGAGTTTTTTAGCTCCGCCGAATACAATGGCTTATGGTGTGGAAGAAGAACACCTAGAAGGGTCTGATGCAGACAGTACATTAGGCGATTTACAATCGATGGTACTGGGTTCTGAAAAATTTGTTACTGCTTTTGCTCGTTATCATTCATTATTAGAACGCTGTACTTTTGCTCCCAACTTTACAATTATTACAGCAGACAAAGACGATCCGAGATTTGATGAATTTTATTTGCAAGGAAATGAAATTAGAATTTTCATGGCATTATTTTTGAGTGATATGCCTTCATATATGAGTTTGGGTTTTGAACAAAGAGATTTACATAATACTCCTGCCCCAAATGAGTATTATACTAAATTATATGTATTTCAACTTACAGAAGGGCCCAAAGCAACACATTCAAAATATCAGTGGGGTAAAAATGGAGAATTCTTTAAGGCATTGACTATCTTAAGGAAAATTTCGGAAGAAATAACTTCATTAATAGAAAATCAAAGAACCAAATGGCTTATTCCACCAGATTTAGAAGGGAAAAATAAGGTAATCATTTGGACTCAGTTCGAAAATCCGCTTTATCTATTTGTCGTGAATTTAGATACAGAGAATAAAGGCACTGAAATATCATGTGAAAGCATATCGGGTGCAAAACAATTAGAACTTATTTTCAGTAATAATCAACAAGCAAATTTATCTTATAATACAGGCACTATCAGGATTAACTCATTAGAAAAAGGAGAATATAGTATTTACCGTTATCTTTTTTAAAACATTGTGAGTAATCTCATAGTTTTAACATAGAAAATAACCACAAAAATCTTTAAACAAAACAAATGATAGACAAAAAAACCAATTTAGGACCCAAAAAAAGCGCTAGTTTTTGGAATGAAAAATGGGTAGATATTCCTTTTCAAGAAGTAGAGAATCCTCCTGTTTATAAAGTTTCTAACTATGGACGCTTGAAAAGTTTTCAGAATGACCCAGTTCAAGGTGATATCATCAATGGCTCAAAAATTCAAGGATACAAATCGCTTAATATCAGAGCCAAAGGCAATAAATCCCTTAATAGGTATGTTCATAAACTTGTTGCAGAATTCTTTGTAGAAAAACAAAACGAAGAACAAAAATTTGTTATTCATCTTGATCACGACAAGCTAAATAACTATTGGGAGAATTTAAAATGGGTAACTCGCGATGAGATGACAATCCATAATCGCGAAAATCCAGCAGTGAAAGACAGAGTTATACCAAAGCGTACTAAAAATTACAAGTTGACTGAAAGCAAGGTAATTATGATTAAAAAAATGCTAAGGTCAGATAAAAACAGATTAAAAATGATTGCCAAGCAATTTGGCATTACTCATACTCAGCTTAATAGAATTCGTTCTGGGGAAAACTGGGGACATGTTAAATTAGAAGATTAAATCCTGAAAGGGTTCAGCAACAACATTGCTGAACCCTTTTTAGCTCTTTTTGATAAAGGCTTGTAATAAAACTATTTTACTACCGCCAAACGACTCACTAAGGTCTCCTCCCCCTTTGCATTGGCAGAAAAAATTAGGTAAACGCCTGTTTCGGCTCTTTTACCATCAAGTGTTTTCCCATTCCAAACAGCAGTGCCTCCGTTTGCTTTTGTTTCATACACCAAATTGCCCACAATATCCGTAATCTTTACAAAAGCATTTTCCACTAACCCTTCAATACCGATTTGTCCTTCAAAATCTGGACGAACAGGATTAGGAAATACTTTTACTGTATTGTCTAATTGGCTGTTAGTACTTTCAGTCGCTGTTCCTCTATAGGAAACCAAGCCTTTTGAGGTACGAATAAATACATTACCAGACTGTGGCTCGGCCGTGATATAATTGATGTTATTAGAAGGCAAAGGAGCATTAATTTCGGTAAAGTTGGTAACCAGTTCTGTACCGTCTGAATTAAATAAGAAGATTCCGTTCAATGTACCCATCCACTTTCTATTTCCGCCATCTATTGCGATAGAGGTTACTGTCTCATTACCAAGCAAACGTCTTCTTTCAAATACAGGCGTGTAAGCGTCAAAATTTTTACCTGAAAATACCGAAGCAGGGCTATCAAATACTACTACTCCTTTATCAGTACCTACCCACATTTGTCCGTCTTTATCCAATGCCATCGTTTTTACATTCGTACTTGGCAAATTTCCAAAGCCTGTGCCTGTGGTGATAAATTTTTGCTGATTGGTGCTGTTCTTTACCATAATTCCATCAAAGCCACTTCCACGAATCCAAGTATTCCCTCCGTCATCTACCACGACAGAATCTTTTCGTGTTTGATACAAAGTATCTAAACTGGCAGGACTATAGCTCTTATAGTTTCCCTCTAAATTACTTAAAAGTCCATTCTGATAATCTGCCAACCAATACTTCCCTTGAGTATCTGCCCTTAAAACTTTAGGCTGTTTGATTTTAGAATCTGCTACTTTACTAAAGGTGAGCAAATCCATATCTAAAATATTCAATGTCCCATTGGTGATAACAAAATACTTGTTACCTACAATCTTATCGATTACTTCAATTTTATTTGGAAGTATTAAAATACCTGAGAATTTGCCATTTAGATAGGACGAAACATTGCCTGTTTCAGAAGCGATGATAAGACCATTTTGGAAACTAACGAACGTACTGCGCTCTGTGTTTAATGTAGACCAATTGCCAAAAAACTGTAAGTTCACATTTATGGCAAACTTTGCTTTACGAATACCAACAGAGGTAGATAAAAATATAGAATCGTTTGAAAATTCAGTTTTATATATTTTTATGGATGCTCCGTTTACGCCTAAATTTTGATAGGTTTCCTTAATTTCTTCTTTATCAATGTCAAGTATAACCAAACCAAAATCATACGCTAAATAGGCCGTATTGTCATTAATAGCGATATGATTTACAATTTTGCTATCCTGAATAGAACTTGATTCTTTCAATAATGAAATATTCGAAATCTTAGCGGGCTCAAACTGCTCATTCAATTTGATTAAGTCGATATTCCCAGATTGGTAGGCAGCAATTAAGGTATTTTGATTGGCTGAATAAGCAATTTTTACAATGCCTGTTTCGGATAATCCATCAATTTTGGATAATTTAATAGATTCATTATTGCTTTTATCATAATAGAAAAAGCCATTTTCGGTCACACAATAAATCTTATCTTTAATAATAACGACATCTTTGGCAGTAGAATAGTTAAAATATGTTTGCCAAGTACCAATAGGCACTTGGGCTAACACTGAAGTCTGAAAACTGAAAATAATGCTTATTAAAGCAGCGATACCAAAAAGGTTGAAGCCAACCCTTTTTGAATTGTTTAGTGTAAAAGTAGCTGTACTATAGCTGGGAACGGACATACATCATTAAATTATGAATGAAAACACTTTCTACATCTTGCTTCATAGCTATCGGTTTCTCCTAACATTACCTGCTCTTGTGCCGCAGTTTTGCGATATGAATAATTAGCGACATCACCACAAACCATACACACTGCATGAACTTTTGTAATGTATTCTGCAATAGCCATCAAGGCTGGCATTGGGCCAAACGGTATTCCTTGGAAATCCATATCCAGACCCGCTACTATTACTCTTTTACCATTAAAAGCTAATGTATTTACTACTTCAACGATTCCATTATCAAAAAATTGAGCTTCGTCTACTCCAACGACATCACAGTCTCCAGCCAGCAAAAGCATTATCTCTGACGAATGAATGGGTGTTGAACGAATGGAAGAAGCATTGTGTGAAACAATATCTTCGTTGTGATAACGAGTATCAATACTTGGCTTAAAAATTTCTACTTTTTGTTTAGCAATCCTTGCACGATTTAATCTACGAATTAACTCCTCTGTTTTTCCAGAAAACATTGATCCACAGACTACTTCAATCCAGCCTGCCTTTTTCCCATTCAGTTGATGTTGGTGATGATACGGTTCAATAAACACTTTGTTAAAAAATTTTAGCGTTAAAAATTATCCTTTTTACGAAGATAAAGAATTTAAAATGGATGAAATGAAATTATCTTTTATATGTCAAAAAATTGTAAATTAGATTATAGAAGAATAATACAAAAAAGTAAATATAAAATTGTCTTATTTGGAGAATATTTAGTATTATTGCAATCAACTAACCTTAAATCACTAATACACATATGAAGACAATTAACCAATGGCTCGACGAATACGGAGAGAGCCATAAAAACCCCACAAACAAAACCGTCCATTGGATTTGTGTACCCCTTATTTTTTTTAGTTTATTAGGACTACTCTATAGCATAAAACTTTCCTTTTTTAGTATTGGCGACATTGAAGGAAATGTTGCTCTTATTGTATTAACACTTACGATGATTTACTACTTCAACTTGTCGAAATCCTTATCGGCTGGTTTATTTGTATTTGCTACTACCTGTGTATTCTTTTGTTACCTAATTGAAAACTCCGCCATCGTTCCTTTATGGCAAGTATGCCTAACTATTTTTGTGTTGGCTTGGCTAGGGCAATTCTGGGGGCATAAAATAGAGGGCAAAAAACCTTCTTTTTTTAAAGATTTATTATTTTTGATGATTGGCCCTGCTTGGCTAATGAGTTTCATTTATCAACGTTTGGGTATACATTACTAACAATTCTATGTTCAATTATTTTACAGCACCTCAATTATACACTCTGTCCTTCAAGCTTACCATCCATACTATTTCAGGATAAAACAGTATCAAGTAGTTAATATTTGATACTGTTTTTGTTTTCAGGCATTTAAGTCATTGACTGATTTAATGAATGTGTGATTTTGTGATTAGTCCGTTTTAAACTGAAGCGATAAACTGCTTACAAATTACACCTCTCATAATGTCATTTATACTTACCTAGTAAACAACTCGAAAAATTAAACTTAAATCAACCAAAACCATGTTTTTAATTATTTTAGGTGCTATTACTTTAGTGGTAGGCTTTGCCATTAATACACCATCGTTAGCGAGTGCTCGTTTTTCGCGTCCTGTAAAAGTTATTGGTGGCGTAATCATTGTTATTGGGATGCTTAGTTCAGGGATTAAACAAGTTGATGCGGGCGAAGTTGGCGTACAGTCGATATTCGGAAATGTAAATCCAAATACGTTATCCAGTGGACTGAATTTTGTGAATCCTTTGGCAGAAGTTCAGACTTTCGATATCAAGACTCAAAACTATACCATGTCGGCAGTGCATGATGAAGGGGGTAAAGAAGGTGACGATGCCATTAGGGTATTAACTGCGGATGGTCTGGAGGTAATTATTGATTTAACCGTTTTATACAGAGTCATTCCGGCCGATGCGCCGAAAATTCTAAAAGAAATTGGCTTAGATTATAACGACAAAGTAGTGCGACCAATTACCAGAACAAAAATCCGAGATAATGCTGTTTATTATGATGCTGTAGCACTTTATTCTACCAAAAGGGATGAGTTTCAAACAAGAATATTCAAATCTATCGAAAAAGATTTATCTCAAAGGGGCTTACTACTTGAACAGTTATTAATCAGAAATATCAACTTACCTACTTCTGTAAAACAAACGATTGAATCGAAAATTAATGCAGAACAGGAAGCCCAAAAAATGCAGTTTGTACTTCAGAAAGAGAAACAAGAAGCTGAACGTAAACGTGTTGAGGCACAAGGTATAGCAGATTACCAGAAAATTCTCTCTACAGGCTTAAGTGATAAACAATTACAATACGAGTCTATTAAAGCCCAGAAAGACATTGCACTTTCGCCTAATGCTAAAATTATTATATTGGGTGGAAAAGGTAATACACCGATTATGCTAAGCGATAAATAAAAAAACAGGCTGTCTTCGATATGAAGAC
>NZ_JBWKYN010000193.1:0-10998 GCF_059423785.1 Arcicella sp. GW458-12-2-14-TSB2
TTGGAAATATTTGTAATGAAATTTACTCAAAAAATCAAAGAACGTTTATTTTATGAAAGCTAATAAGTCCCTCGCTAGGAATATGGATTGAAACTCGCTCTAAAACCACAATTTTAGATTTTAAATCATTCATCCCACATTCAAACATTATAGCCTTACCTTATGCATATATTCAGAAAATCCGTCCTATTGTTTATCCTTACGGCTACTATTCAGCAAGTGAGTAGGGGACAAGCCACGCTTCCGCACCTCCAGAAAAAAGATAAAACCACTGAATTAATCGTCAATGGAAAGCCTTTTATCATGCTTGGAGGAGAATTAGGCAATTCGTCTGCTTCGACCATCGAAAATATGAAGCCTATTTGGTCAAAACTGAATGCAATGCACCTGAATACCGTTTTGGTACCCGTGTATTGGGAATTACTGGAAAAAGAGAAAGGTCATTTTGATTATAATCTGCTAAAACAACTCATTACCGAAGCTCGTAAACACCAAACTAAAATTGTTTTTCTATGGTTTGGTTCATGGAAAAATAGTATGTCGAGTCATGCGCCAGCATGGGTCAAACTGAATCAAGAGACCTATCCAAGAGCCAAAGACGATAAAAACCAGAGTCAGGAAATCTTAACGCCTTTTAGTGATAACAACCTGCAAGCAGACTTGAAGGCCTTTGAAAAACTAATGACCTTTATCAAGGCATTTGACAGCAAAGAGCAAACAGTCATTATGATTCAGGTAGAAAACGAAATAGGAATGTTGCCCTCCGCTCGCGATTATCACCCTTTGGCAAACGAAGCTTTCAAGCAAGACGTACCTGTTCCATTGCTGAATTATCTATCGCAAAATCGTGAAGGTTTAGCCCCTGAATTGTTGGAAAGATGGAAAAAGAATGGATTTAAAACTACGGGCAATTGGGAAGATATTTTCGGGAAAAGTCTACAAACGGATGAAATTTTTATGGCTTGGTATTTTGCCAAATTTACCAATACCATTACAGAGGCAGGAAAGAAAATATATCCTTTGCCAATGTTTGTAAATGCCGCCCTAAACAGACCCGGAAAAGAACCGGGGAGTGGTTATCCAAGTGCAGGACCACTTCCTCATATCATTGATGTTTGGAAAGCCGCCGCCCCTGCGATTGATTTATTATCTCCCGATTTTTACAATCCTGATTTTAAGCATTGGAATGATTTATACACCAGAAAAGGCGAAGCTTTATTTATCCCCGAACATCGCTTTGATGCTACTGTCATGGCAAAATCATTATATGCCATAGGGCATTATGAAGCCTTAGGCTTTTCTCCTTTTTCGATTGAGTCAACTGCTAAACCCAAAGAAGAACCGCTTGGTAAAGGCTATGAGATGATGAATAAGTTAATGCCGACGATTAGCCGTTATCATGGACAAGGGAAAATAGATGCCGTATTGTTGGATAAGGAAAATACTGAGACAATTATAACAATTGGAAAATATGAGTTTACTTTCCGACATGATTATACTTTAGGATGGTCACCAGAGGCAAAATCAGCAGAATGGCCTACGACGAGCGCCATGATTATCCAGACAGGTGAAAATACCTTTTATGTAGCAGGGTCGGGCGTTGTGGTTACTTTTAAGCCCGTAGAGAAAGAAGCTGGGCACGTCGGCATCTTGAAAATAGATGAAGGAACTTTTGAAAATAACACATGGAAAACATTACGCCACTTAAATGGCGACCAAACACACCAAGGTAGGCACTTGAGAATAGCAGTTGGAGATTATGAAATCCAACAGCTTCAGCTTTATCTGTATAAATAAGGGGGAATAAAAGAGTATAAACATTTAGAGAACCTCAAGAATAGCTAAATTTGCTAGACCTTGAGGTTTTCTGTTTTTAACTTTTATCACATAAAGAGTCACCACGCTATCATCATGAAAAGCTATGCTAAAAAAGCCTTTATCTTTCGAGATTCCGCTATTCAAGTAGAAATCAATGCGCTTGATGCTGTCAAAGATCATCAACGAATAGTGTATTTATTGACGGCTTATGAATTTACTTTTGACATGGTACGTGCCTTGGAATTAGCCCTGTTTCATACCTATGCTAGTCCGAGTATTTCGGGATTGTTGCAAAAGACAGGAGAGTTTGAGCGAAGAGGACAAAAAAGATATGACGATACGGGTATCCTGATTGCCCAATTTATGCAAGCAGGCTATGATAGCGAATTAGGCAAGAGGGCAATTGCACAGATGAATAAAATTCACGGTCATTATCGTATTGCCAACGACGATTATCTATTGGTATTATCCACCTTCGTGTTTTACCCCATCAATTGGATGGAAACAAATGGTTGGCGAAAAATGACTAAAAACGAGCAGTTGGCATTATTCCTCTTTTTTAAAGAAGTAGCCAAACGCATGAACTTAGTAAATATTCCCGAAGATTTAGCTGCTTTAAAATTGTTTGCTGCACAATATGAAGAACAACATTTTTGTTATGCTAAAAGTAATGAAGTAATTGCAGATGCTACTATACAGATTGTTGCCAATTGGTTTCCAAGCTTTTTGAGGTTTGCGGTAAAACCTGTTTTCGCAGCCTTGATTAATGACAAACTACGAGAAGCCTTTGGTTACAAGAAACCCTCTGAGCTATTCTGTGGATTGCTCCATGTCAGCTTTCAGCTAAGGAAACAATTTTTAAAATATATTACGTTTAAAAAATACCCTACAGAAATATCCAATACTTATTATCGAACCTACCCAAACCACGAGTTTACGATAGAAACCCTTGGCCCTGAATATTTAACGCGGAAGAAATAATTTGCAAAAGTCTTTTTTGTTCGGTAAATTTATCTTGTTCGTTTATTTAGAACAATGTATTAAATCCGAACAAAATGAAGAATCAACATGAAATAGCCTATTTGGCAATAGATACTTTGGGAGAAATAAGTCATTTAGAAGCGACATTTCAACCTAGCAAGGATGATAAAATAGATGGATTTTTAACGATAAAAGATAAAGAAAATAACCAAGAAATAAATTTATCAGTTGAGATAAAAACCAAACTACAAAATGCTCATATTGCAAAGATATTATTGCAGAATAATGAGCATGAGCATTTTATCGTAATTGCAGAAAGCATCATTCCTGATTTACGCAAGAAGTTAAGAGCATTGCATATTAATTACTTAGAGATTACTGGGAATGCTTATATTAAATATCCGAATGTCTTTTATTTTGTTGAAAATAATAAAATAAATCCATCAAAACTTTATGAAAGGAATAGTCCTTCTGTAAAGAAAACATTGACAAAAAATGGTTTAAAACTTGTGTTTCATTTGCTTGAACATCCTGCTCTTTTACAGACAACTTATCGTAGAATGTCGGAGGTCGCTCAAGTTAGTCTTGACACAGTGCATAAAACTATTCAAACCCTAAAAAACTTAGGGTTTATTATTCCACTTGATGATAAAAAGGATTATTTGTCAAATATTCCAAAATTATTTGAACGTTGGGTGATTGAATATGATGCAAAACTTAAACCAACTTTGTATATTGGAAAATATAGAAGCTTAGCTAATGTAGGCTGGAAAGATATTGTATTAGATAATAAAAGTAAGTGGGGGGGAGAAGCTGCTGCCGAAATCTTGACAGACTATCTAAGGGCTACAAATCTTACACTTTATACAGAAGATGGAAGAAGTGAACTTATGAAAAAATATAGGCTCGTTCCTGATAATTTAGGAAATATTGACGTATTTCATTCATTTGCAAAAATGGATGAAAGTACTACTCAAACAGTAAGTCCTTTATTAGTCTATGCCGATTTAATAAATTCTACAGATTATAGAAATCAAGAAACTGCACAGAAAATCCATGAAAAATTCATTCAAAATAAGGTATGACGAAATAAGAACAACAACCTTAAGGAGTGTTTTTGAAGCTTTTGAAAGAGCCTTTATTAATATCGGAATTGATTTTTATGTCATTGGGGCTTTGGCTAGAGATTATTGGTTTTCAAAACAAAACATAGAGACCAAAGGGACTAAAGATATTGATATAGCGATTCAAATTGCTGATAATTTAAAATTTGAAGCAATAAAAGAGTATTTAGTAGCATCAGAAGGCTTTACGATTCATAGCGAAAATCCTATTTTAGTATTTGATGCTCATGGTATTCAAATTGATTTGTTGCCATTTGGAGCGGTTGAACAGGATGGGAAAGTTTTTTTAAATAGTCGGGCTTTTCCTGAAATAGATGTGGTAGGAATTAAGGAGGTTTTTGAAAGAGGAGTCATTAAAGTGAATGAAAATGGATTGGTCTTTAAATTAGCAAAGTTAGAAGGAATTGTAATTTTAAAATTTATCGCGTTCAACGACCGTCCAGAAGATAGAGGAAAAGATATTGTGGATATTGGAATGATTTTAAAAAACTATTTCGATATAGCCAGTGATGATATCTATGATTTTCATCAAGATTTATTTGATGAGGATTTAGGAATAGAATATATTGCAGCAAGAGTATTAGGACGAGAAATGCGAAATATTTTGGCATTGTCTCAAGCACTTGATAATAGGATACAAACAATTATTGAGGATGAAATTATACTCAGCCAAGAAAGTTATATGTTGAGAATATTAGTTACGCAAATACCCAATACCAATATTAGTTTTTGGAAAGAAATTTTGGATGAACTTTTGAGGGGAATTAGAGAAATAAGTTAAACTTTTAGTTACTCCGTCAAGTGTTATACAAAAGTTCTATCTTTGTAATGTTTATTAAATCCTTATTTTGTTTATTTGTTTATTAAATGGAAAGTATTGCCCTAACCAAAAGATATTATTCAATTTCGGAAGTTGCACAGATGTTTGATATGAATATCTCTAAACTTCGTTTTTGGGAAGAGCAATTTCCAACGCTTGAACCAAAACGTGACCGCTCGGGCGATAGAAAATATACGCAAGAGGATATCAAACATCTCGAAGAGATTGTGGATTTGGTTGAAAATCAAGGATATACGATTGAAGGAGCGAAAAGGGCATTAGAGCATCAGAAACGTAAAAAACAAGAGAACCAAGCAATTATTGATAAGTTAACAGAAATTAAAAAATTTATGAAGAGTCTCCGAGAAGCGATGGATGAGCCAAACGAGGAGTCGGAAAAACTAGCTGATAGTTGACCTTAATAGTTAAAGTGCCTTAAAAGTTTATCAAATTCTACCTTATTAATATGTCTACAAAAGAAAATTTACCCTATCAGGTTGCACTAACCTTGATTCCTAAAATCGGTGATGTGCTTATTCGTCAACTTATTAGCTACTGTGGCTCTGCCGAGCAAGTCTTTAAAACACCTGTTTCCAAACTACTTAAAATCCCGAATATTGGTAAAACATTAGCCCTGAATCTTCAAGATAAGTCTGTGCTAGACAAAGCATTTGCCATCATTGAAGAAGCAGATAGACAACAGGTTGATTTGCTGTTTTATACCGATAAAAACTACCCGAACCGCCTAAAACAGCTTTATGATGCGCCAGTATTATTGTATTATAAAGGGAATGCCAATTTGAACCATTCCAAGACAGTGGCCATAGTAGGCACTCGGCAATGTACTGAATATGGCAGAAATGTTACGGAAGAATTAGTTGAAGATTTAAAAGATTTTAATCCTTTAGTAATCAGTGGATTGGCTTATGGGATAGACATCGTAGCTCATAAGGCTTGCTTGAAAAACGATGTTCCTACGTTGGGCGTAATGGCTAGTGGTATCGATTTTATTTATCCTTATCAGCATAAAAACACGTCTATTCAAATGCAGGAAACAGGCGGGATTCTTACTGAGCAGATGTTTGGCGTTCAACCTGACCCAAGATTTTTCCCACAAAGAAATAGAATAATAGCTGGAATGTCGGATGTGACAATTGTCATTGAAGCCGCCGTAAAAGGAGGAGCTTTGATTACGGCAGAATATGCCAATAATTACCATCGTGATATTTTCGCAGTGCCGGGACAGCTAGGCAAATCTTTTTCAGAAGGTTGTAATAAGCTAATCAAAGAAAAAAAGGCAGAGATTTATACCAGTATCAAGGATGTCGTTGAAACGTTGAATTGGGATTTAGCAGGGCATGAGAAAAGCAATAGCTTCAAAAATACATTAGACTTGACCAATTTTACTGACGATGAGAGTCAGGTGATGGCATTGCTCCATAAAAATCAGGTAATGGAAATAGATGTATTGGCGTGGCAGTCTCAGATTCATATTGCCAAATTATCGTCATTATTATTGAATTTGGAATTTCAAGGTGTGCTTAAATCCTTGCCGGGGAAGAAATATGCTATTTCAATGCGGTAATCGGCTTTTGGGCTTCAGCTTTCGGATTTGTAGATTATAGTTCCGTTAGGAACGTTATATCGGTAGTAGTAAAATTTTATTAAGCCCTTCTAGCCCCATCGGGGCGAAATATTTCGCCCCGATGGGGCTAGAAGAGAAATGTTGTTTACATTTTTACCGCAATGGAGGCTACCGATATATCACCTCTACGAGGCTATTTTGTTAAACCACCCTATTTTAAGAGATATTCGAGATGACTCATATTTTATATAAAATAAATGCCAGCTCGATAGAACATTACTATACTTTCCATTCCGAAGGATTATGTCTCCATTCTTGCAAAGTAATTTGCTGACTTTCAGAAACGTAGTTTTTAGCTACCGCTTCTTTGATAAGTGTTTCATAATTACTCAAAGTATACACTTTCAAGTTTTTCTCAGCGAAATTTTTATCTGCTATCTCAAAGCCATACGTGAAAATAGAAACCATTCCTAATACGTTTGCTCCAGCTTCACGCAAAGCATCAACAGCTTTTAAAGAACTGCCACCTGTTGATACTAGGTCTTCAATCAAAACTACTTTTTGGCCAGCTTTAATTTTTCCTTCAATTTGGTTGCCCATGCCATGTTTTTTAGGTTCAGGACGAACATAACAGAAAGGAAGGTCGAGCCAATCTGCTACTAATGCTCCTTGTGCAATACCTGCCGTAGCAACGCCAGCAATAATATCAACATCGCTCCAATAAGCTTTAACAGCCGATGCAAGCCCATTTTTGATAGCAGTACGCACTTTTGGATACGAAAGTGTGATTCTATTATCACAGTAAATAGGTGAGTTCCAGCCAGATGCCCATTTGAAAGGTTGGTCGGGGCTTAGTCGAACAGCCTTAACTTCAAGTAACATAGAAGCGACTGTTTCTGCAAGAGTACGTTGTGCCATTTTGGGGTTTTTGTTAAATCTATGTGCAAAATTAAAAACTCTCAGTAATGTTTCGTAACAAAAGTTTAATTTTACGATGAAATATAAATATTCATTTTAATTCACGAGCAAATCATTAGGGAACAATCAAACTAAAAATGATAATTTTCATTAACGAAAGACCTATCAAGGTCATTGGGAAAAAGAAAGCCCAAGCACTCACATCAACAGAATTTGACCACTTAATAGATGCTCAGCTAGAAGCCATTAAAGCCAATAGTCTACAAGGACACGTATTGATTATCAATGTGCTTTCTCCGACGGTCTCTAGGTTATTTACTATTTTAAAAAACGAAGAGCTTCCTAACTTACAATCGATCACGTTAGTTTCAGAGAATAAAGATGCTACTGAAGACCAAATCAAATCTCAATACAAAGTTGTGCGAGCAGCAGGGGGCGTAGTGAGAAATGAGCATGGCAAAGTATTGATGATGTATCGTTTGAAAAAATGGGACTTGCCCAAAGGTAAACTCGATAAAGGCGAATCATTCAAAGTAGCTGCCGTGCGTGAAGTAGAAGAGGAATGTAATGTAAAAGCCAAATTAGATGAAAAAATCTGTACTACTTACCACACTTATACTTACAAAAACGAAGCTATTTTGAAACAAACAAAATGGTATTCAATGGAGCTGATTGATGCTGGCAAAATGAAACCTCAGTTGGAGGAAGGCATTGAAAAACTAGAGTGGATGGATAGAAAACAAATCCATACCGCAATGATTAATTCCTATTATTCTATTCGCTTTGTCTTGAAAAAATACTTTTACGAAGGAGAAGAAAAATAGCCTCAATCAAAAAAGTCTGTATGAAAATTCAATAGAAATACTTCATGGGTTGCACGGGTGACAGCCGTGTAAAGCCATCTGATGAAGTCTTCGTTGATATTTTCGTCCGTCAGGTAACCTTGCTCAACAAAAACAGCATTCCATTGTCCACCTTGCGACTTATGGCAGGTAAGGGCATAAGCAAATTTCACCTGTAAGGCATTCAGATAAGGGTCTTTCCTGATGTCTTCGTTTCTGTGTTTTTTACTGGCTATGTGGGCATAATCAGCCGAAACAGAATCATACAAGGCTTTGTTTTCATCTTTAGACATCGCAGATGTGTTGGTATAAAGCGTACTCAACATTACTTTGGCATCGATGGTCGGATGGTCTTCATAATCAAGCAGTCGGAGGGTAAGCGTAGCAAACCTAAAACCATGCATTTCTTCGATACCCCTGATTCTCATCACCTCCACGAAATCGCCATTGGCCAAAAAGCCCGCAGGCGAATCCTCCGCAAGCCAATGATAATTATTCCTAACAATCATGAGTAAGTCGCCCGTCGATAATTCATCTTCCATCGAAAAGATTTGCTGACGAATATAACGGTTATACTGCACAGCCGTTTTGTTAGAGCGTGTCAGGATAATAGTATTTTCACGACCAAACTTTCGGTAAGCATAATTTAAACCATCTTCCAGTTTCTCCCCTGTCATTTTAAAGAAATCCTTAAAACCTTTTGTATTAAAACTAATTTGAGGTTTTTCGTCTTTTAGAATATCACGCAGATTGGTCGCATTAAACAAAATGCCTGATTCTGCATCCTGACGCATTACTTCGGTTAATTCCTGTTCCATCACACCCACATGGAACTGACCCTCCATATACCCTTTTTCAAGGGCAGGAGACATCAATTTACCCACAGGAGGTAATTGGGCGGTATCGCCCACAAAAATCACTTTATTGAAATTATAATCTGTCTCAGGATGTGTAAAAATAAATTTCATCAAGTCGGTCAATAACCCAGGAGTGCCAAATTCAGCATCATCCGAAATCATAGAGGCCTCATCAATAATAAAAATAGTTTTGGTCGCATAATTATTCTGTAATTGAAACTCCAAACTACCCGTGTATTGATTAGCTACTTGTCTGTAAATCTTTTTATGTATTGTCAGGGCTTTGTTTTTGGAATAATTACCCATCACCTTAGCTGCACGCCCCGTAGGAGCAAGGAGGATAGCCTTGTATCCAAATTTAGGCAACACCTTCATAATCGTACTTAGCACAGTAGTCTTACCTGTACCAGCATAACCCTTCAACAAAAAGCATAAAGGACCAAAATCGTCTTGATTAGGAATGAATTTATCCATTTTCAGGAAAAGGTCTAATTGCCCATTGGTAGGTTCAAAGGGGAACTTTTGGCGTAGTAAGAAGGAGGGGGTGGGTTTTTCTATTGACATTTATTCAAAAATATATAGGAGTTCTTCAATGAAATTTCGGTAATCGTAATCGTTAATATCAAATTCCTCTATTGGATTAGACATTTCTCTCTTGAAATTCCGAATAGCTCTTAATCGCATTTTAATAATACTTTTATCATTTAAATTAAAAACTTTTATAGTTTCTTTTGCTCGTTCTGTATGTACTATTCCATTTCTTTCATTTATTAATATTTCGCCTGAGCTTGTATCAAAAAGAAAATAATCACTTGGGTTATAATCGTCAGCATCTGGTCTTAAAATCAAATCGCTATATTGAGCCAACTTAGGTTTATTACATCCTCCACAAGCTAGGAATAGATTTGTCCAATCGTATGCTAGTCTTGTGAATTCAGGTTTACTAATAGGTTTGAAATGATCTATTTGAAGGTCTATTTTACCTCTTTCATCAAGCGGATATTTATCACAATATGAACAATGATTGTGTGTTAAGCTACCAAGAGCCTTTACAATTTCATCATGATAATTTGTAGCGCCTTTTCTCCAACTCAGTTTGTGTGTAGGATTTTGTTGTCTTTTTTTGAGAAATTTTTCAGTCCATTCTTTTGATTTCTCTTTTAGTATTTGAGGTTCTGATGCAGGACTTCTAGTTATTTTATACATTTGAACACTAGGCGATAACTTGTTTACGAATTCTGTTAATTTGATGTATCTGTGGAGTAATAAGAGACATAATTTCGTCAGGTCTAGTTTGATTTTGAAAGATTGAAATAATTTGTTGCCACCTTTCCAACCTTACTTCATTACCTTTTAAAATTTCTCTGGTGATTTCTCTAAATTCTTTGAGTAGTATTTCAATGTCTTTACCATATCGCTCTTTAATACCAAAAACTTCTTCTAAAATAGTATCGTAGCTTTCAGCATCTTCTGTTAAAACCGGCTCGCCATCCAAAACTGCATAAGGACCTTCTTTCTTTAATTTATGCACCCAAGCACCATCTACAGAACCCACTACAAAAGGAGAATGCGTAGAAATAAAAATCTGCGCATTTTTAAAGAGTTTTTGAACGACAGGCAAAATTTTACGTTGCCAAGCTGGGTGAAGATGTACTTCTATTTCGTCTAAGAAGAGGATGAAGTTTCGGTCGAAAATATCTATTTCGTTATTCCACGGAATTCTATCTAATCTCATAATTAAATCTCCCACCCACGAAACAATACTTCTTACACCATCAGGAATTGTATTAAAGTGTTGTTCAACTCCATCTATTATTATTACAACTTGAAGGTCTTCATCTAATTTGAAACGAACTTCTTTTTCAATAATAGTTTCAATTACTTCATATATTTTTGATACAGATTCAACAATTTTTTGAGATTTCAGTTGCTCATTTTGTGAAATAGCCAAAGCTGATTTCATAAGATAATTTCCAATCCAATTGAGTAAATAATCAGTATTTGTTGATTTTGAAAAATCCAGAGCATCTTCAAATGGATTACTGTTTAAAGG
>NZ_JBWKYN010000194.1:0-10896 GCF_059423785.1 Arcicella sp. GW458-12-2-14-TSB2
CCGTCTAACTACGAGAAAAACCCCGTTAACTACGAGAAAAACCCCGTTAACTACGAGAAAAACCCCGCCAACTACGAGAAAAACCCCGTCAGTTTTTAAATTCTTAATTTTCAAAGGTCATAGATGATTGTTTTGGGTATTTCTAGTGATTGTATTCGTATGAACTACGAGGAAAAACCCGTCAATTAAATTTATAATATTTTATTGCGAGTAGATTTGTGTTTTCTCGTAATAAAATATTATTTTTGAACCTATGAGACAGCAAAAGAAACCTACAATTCTAGAATCAGATATAACTGTTGCACAACACAATGAGTTAGTAAAAGCCAGATTCAATATGTCGTTGATGGAAACTCGCCTATTCATTGCTTTATTAGGTCGTATCAATAAAGGCGACACAGATTTTTCTTTATGCAGAATACCTATCTCAGAAGTTTCCTCTAATGTTGATGGAGGAAAAGCATATCAAGATGTTAAAGAAGCTGTAATTAAACTATCTAGTAAAGTTATTACAGTTGAGACTGTTGACCATAATGGCAAACGTGAAATTATCAGTGACCCGTTGATGGCTACTTGTCGTTATAAAGATGGCTCTGGTTTTATTGTTGCTCAGTTAAATAGCTTTGTTAAGCCCTATCTTTTACAATTGAAAGGAAACTTTACTGTTGCAGAAATCAAAGTACTTCTTCAATTGCGTAGTTATTATTCATATAGAATTTACTGGTTACTGAAGTCATTTTCTTATAATTCAAATACCTTTAGCTTAAAGGTTGATGATTTGAAAACAATGATGGGCATTGAAGGACAGTATCCTAATTTTTATGATTTTAAAAAATGGGTGTTACTGGTTTCGCAGCGTGAATTAACACAAACAGATATGGCTTTTTCTTTTAATGAAATCAAGGAAGGGCGTTCTGTGAAACAAGTGGAGTTTGTCATCAATAGGCAACTTTCTTTGCCAATGGAAGAAGAGTTGAATTTACCGAATCATCTACAGAGTTTACTATCTGAAATTGGTGTGAGTCTAAATTCTATGCAAGAAATTAGCGAAATACTCAATAGTGGAAAAATAGATGAAGATTATATTTACTATGTTATTAAAGAATTAAAAGATAAAAAATCTAAAGGAAGTATTAAGTCGCTTTCAGGTGCTATTTACTCTGCCATTACTAAACAACATTTAATGGAAACATATATTAGCCAGAAAAATGATAAAATATATAAGCAACCAATTTCAACAAAAAGTAAAGAAGCCAGCCAGCCAGTTGTTAAATTAAAAGTAAAAGAGCAGGAAGAAGGATTTATAGCAATGTTAAAAAGGGGAGTAGCACCAGCAGAAGATTTTGATACTTATGTGGCTACTTTATTGGCAGAAGGGTTTAGATTAGAACTTATAAATGGTGAGGAATATTTAATTAAAGACTAGTGTAAAAATTATATGAAAGTATTTTCAATTACCAATAATAAAGGAGGAACAGGAAAGACCACCACCACGCTCAATTTAGGGGCAGCTTTGGCACATAAAGGCTTCAAAGTACTCTTAATTGACCTTGATGCCCAATGCAACCTTAGTATTGCCTTAGGAGTCAAGAATAATGCTAGTCACATAGGGGAATTACTAGTAGGAGAGTCAACGTTTGAGCAAACCTTGATTAAAAAAGAAAAGATGGATATTTTACCATCAAGTAGATTACTTTTGAGCTTTGAGTACAGAATTAATATGGAACCAGATTCTGGTTATTTTTTACAGGAACAACTTGAAGGAAAAGATTATGATTATGTTTTGATTGACTGTCCACCAAGTTTGGGTTCTTTGACAGTAAATGCACTTGTGGCAAGTGATTATTTCATTGTACCCATTCAAGGAGAAAACTTTGCTTATGTTGGTTTAGATGAAATTTTGCAATTATGTGCTAAAATCAGAAAGCGAATGAACCCAAATATTCAATTAGGTGGAATTTTGTTGAATAAATTTGATATGAGAACAAAATTCAGTCAGATGATTTATACAAAATTGTCGGAAAATTCCGACATCAAACTTTATAAATCTAACATTCGTCAAGACGTTTCTTTGATGGAATGTACAGCATTTGCCCAAAGTATCTTCGAATATGCACCTGAATCAAGAGGAGCGAGCGATTATATGGTACTTTGTGAAGAAGTACTCAATCAGTAGGAGGGAAGCTTTCTGTAAAAGTAAAAGAAGTAGAAATTTTAGTAGTTTAATTGAGTATAAAAATGGCAAAGAAAAGCTTTAGTAATGATTTATTAAGAGATTTGCATAGCGAATCACTGTTAACAGATATTGTCCCGCAGGTAGAAGAATCGACAACTCTTTCAGCTTTGAACACAATTGAACTAGATAGATTATCATTGTGTGAGTCGGTTATAGAGAAGGGTTTAAATACCTTTGTTGAGGTTGGAAATGCACTTTTTGAAATTAGAAATAATAAATTATACAGAGATAAATTCACAACATTTGAAAGCTATTGCCGAGATAGATGGAATCTAAAAAGACAAAGAGCCTATGAATTAATGGATGCAGCAGCTGTCGTAAATACTTTGTCGGAAATTTCCGACAAAAATGAGCAAGATAGTCAAGTGTCAATTATTGTTCCTACAAAAGAATCTCATGCTGCTGCTTTGAGTAAAGTTCCAGAAGAATTTAGAAGTGAAGTGTGGGAAAAAGCATTAGAAAAAAATCAATCATCTGGAAAAGTAATTACTGCAAAGATGATTGATAGTATCGCAAAGGAGCTAGGTAATATTGCTATAGACGTATCGCCTGAAATAGAGGAGAGAAAAGGTTTAGTAAAACAAATACGAGAGAAAGTAAAGAAAGCCAAGCTAGACCAAATTTTAGTAGAAATCAAAGGAGATTTTTTGATAGAAAACGATTTAGTTTCGGTTTGGCAATCATTAAATAAAGATTCTTCTGAAATTACTGAAACATACAAAGCATATATTTCTTTAGGACAAGCTGAGGAATTGGGTTTGATACGTAAAGCTTGAAAATAAATTTATTTTTTACTCCAACACAAATGAATCAAGTAAGTGTTTATTTTAAATAATAGGTGTTCATCTCTAAATTGGCTATAGTTACTAGAATAATCATAAACAGTATCATTAGTATAATTTTTAAAGAGCCTCTGCACCGTCAGAACGAAGCACCAAGCAAACCATACATGCTCTAGTGGTTGGATAATAATTGAATAAAACTATAAAAGTTGTTACTATATTTTCCGTGTTAACACAAATGGATGTTTACAAGTTTTTTTTCTGTTAACGGGCGTTAACACTAATGTTTACATAAGGGTTAACAAATGTAAACACTTGTTAACATGATACTTATAGCAAATTTTTAGCATTTTCTAAAAAAGAAATATCTGTTAACAAATAAAACCAAGAAAAAACATAAAAAAGTTGTATTCTATTCTGTAACATCCATTTAATAAGTAATATATACTCTTTGGAGGTGCTTCTATTATTGAAAAGAGGTTGCTCAAAACTTTGAGTCAACCTCTATATTGTTTGTTTGGGTAAGATTATATTGACAGCATTGTAATTGGCGTAGGAAACTGTCTTATTCTTTTCTAAAATTAGCAAATGGCTCAAAAATATTTAAAGTATAATTCCCGTATCCGTTCTTATAGGATTGTGCAATAATTTTATATGTTACTTTGGGTAAATCGGGACTAATAAATTATCAATTTTGTTTTTTGTTTGCGAGTTCAAAATCTCCTTCAGATGATTGCATATTGGCTATTTTTTTAAGGATGAGAGCGAGCATGCATTTTTGTTTACTTCGATCCTATTAGATTTTGAATTAATGTCGGCACTATATTTAAACCCTTTATTTAATAAAAATTCAGCTCCACATCCATACATATTTCCAGAAAAACTTGTAGTTGAACTCACGGGCTGTCCTAAAGAAGCCAAAGGAATGGAAAATTCATCTTTTCTTAACCCTCCAGGGATTTGATTATCTCTCATTTCAGAGATAATGTGGAATTCTTTTTTATCATTATCATAAGTAATTTTAAACTTTTGACGATTATTTGAGTCATCATAGTCTTTGAAGATAACTTCATCTTCAAAAGTTTCAGTTTTTGTAATATCAATGGAGAGATTAGTAGTATATAAATAATTATTCATGCCAGAACATCTCATGGAGATATTATAACTGTCTTTTAATATAAATCTTAATCTTGATAACTTACTTTTAGTAAAAGAATCCCAATTATATTTATCTGATGTTGTCATTGCTTTAGGGCCTCTTCTAGTGTCTTTATTCTGTTCACATGTGTATGTCTCTCTTCCCTGAGAGTGTATTATTGCAATCTTGTTATTTTCTAAATTACCAATAGTCCCTATATGACTCCCATTGTCAAAGATGATAATATCACCAGTTTTCCAATCGTTATCACTCCATGAATTAATGTCAGTTTTTCTGTAGTAATATATGTGTATTTTGAAGCATCTAGCCATTTCTTCCAATTTTCAACCTTTGCCTGTTCAGCGGCTGTTCCTGTGTAGATATTAATTCCAGTTTTTAATGCTCCTTGGTACAACATTCCTGAGCAATCTAAACCAGCAAGACTCTCTTTACACCTTGATTGTGAATGAGAGGGGGTAATATTGTCAGACTTTCCATTATAAACATACGCTAATCCATTTGGTTGATTGGGGTATATTTTTGCATAAACGTCCCTTAATGTGAATGTCACTTGATTTTTGGCAATATTGTTAGTGAGTTCGGTGAGCTGATCATTTGGGGATAAGGGCGTTGCACTTACCCTTAGTTGACCTGAAAAGTTATTACCTAATTTATTTCCATATTTTTCTTTTAGATAGGAGTCAAACTCAAATGTAGTCAAACCATTTATTCCTACGATTTTTGTGGTATCAATTTGGATAACATCAAACTTATCGAACTGTTTCATTAACTCTTCAGGCGTTGTATCACCTATTGGTTCTTGAATATCAACACTTTTATCCTTACATGAGAGGTTAAAAAGTATTATGCTTAACAGAAAAGCAATATAAATTTTCGAAAAAAAAATCTTTTTCATAAGATAGCTATTGTATGTTTTAATTGTTTAGTTATTCGTTTCTAAGCCTGTTTCGTGAACTTCATGTTCAACTGATTGATTAAAGCAGAACTCGTTTTTTATGTTGTTTCTAATTTTTATTTACATTTTTTAGTTGAATAAGATTGCTCACCACAATTGCAGTGAGTAATACAATCAAACTACTTTAATCTAAACCCTATCCCAATTCTTGCATTGGTTGAACCTACAGCTCCCAATTCTCCGAATGCACCAATTTTATCAGAGAAGTAGTATTTAGCACCCAAATGTATCCCCAAGTATATACCACTTCCATAAGAGTCTATTGAAGTTCCATAGTAGGAGTCTTTCCAACTAAAACTTCTGTATCCTAAACCTGCCCCTGCATATAGATCCAATTTCTCATCTTTGATATTCAATACTTTGTTGAAATGATACGAACCTCTTCCTCCGAAATACAAGGCAGTAAATCGATAACCATAATTTGATGTTGAGAGATAATCTACATTAGCTCCAACACTGAGGTCGTCGTTGATACCTACTTCAAAAGAAGCACCGAATGGGGTAAAATTAAAAGAACGTACATAAATCGTCGCAGGTCTGGCAGATTTTTTCTTCTTGACAATTGTTGAAACTACACGATTCTCAGGCGGTTCATTAGCTTCTTTTTTGGATATATTCTTTGAGTGATAGATATTTTCCGTATCCTAAATGAGTTTTGATGATAGTGTTGAGTGGAACGCCTAATTTATGTAATTGAAAAACCTTCTCTTTATCTTGGTCATAAATGGATTTTTGTATGACTCCTTTGGGTTTACCTAATTTGATTCCCATTTCTTTTCTTGCCCTAAGTCCTTCTTTGGTTCTTTCTGAAATAAAATCTCTTTCGAGTTCCGCTATCATTGAAAATATAGTGAGCAAAACTTTGTTGGTCATGTCGTGCTGATTGCTGGGGTCAAGATGTAAATTTTGTTTAATGAGAATAAGTTTACATCCTTTCACTTGAATCAATTCTTCGATTATTTGTAAAACCTCTTTGATTGACCGCCCTAAACGGGAAAGTTCGGAAACAATAACGGTGTCTTGGGCTGAGACTTTATCCAATAATTCGGTAATTTTTCTTTTCTCAGCAGACTTTCGAGAAGAGACTTCAACTTCAATCCATTCATCGACAATCATCTTTCGCTCGACCACATAACGAGCAATCAGGCTCTTTTGACCATCGGCAGATTGGTCAGCCGTAGAGGTGCGAATGTATCCTAAAACCATAATTTTTGTGTGATTTTGTAAAAAGGTATTTTAATGCCGTAAAGATGTAAAATAATACTGGTATTATGCGTACCTTTTAGGCATAATCTCTCAGCTTCTTTAACGCTCGTTATTTCCAATGGCAAGAAAGGAATATTTATCATCTGACGAACGGTCTCGTTTTGATTCTCCACCTCAATTGGAGAACATTCGTATCTTGATTGAAATACCGATTTGGGCAGAGAATTATTTGAAAACTTTATTCACCTCTACCAATAAAACGGGTTTCATTCTGCAAATGGGGTACTTTCGAGTCACCACTCGTTTTTTCAACCCCAACTTATTTTATGAACACGACATCAATTTGGTGGTTGAAAAGTTTAAATTTGACCCCAATGATATTAGTATGATTGACTATGCCCACAGTCGAACCAGTTATCGCCACCAAGAGGAAATTCTTAGAGAATTTAGTATCGCCGCTTTCAATACGGAGTACCAAGCCTTATTATATCAAGAAGCCAAACGGCTCACTTATCTGCAAACCAAACCTACCTTAATTTT
Source organism: Arcicella sp. GW458-12-2-14-TSB2 (assembly GCF_059423785.1). NCBI lineage: Bacteria > Pseudomonadati > Bacteroidota > Cytophagia > Cytophagales > Flectobacillaceae > Arcicella > Arcicella sp. GW458-12-2-14-TSB2. The sequence goes on from NZ_JBWKYN010000194.1 coordinate 6,879, forward strand.
TGATTCTCTGGTTTGTTTTCTTCAAGAAAAAAGAATTGAAATTCCTACGTATAATGCTTTACGGGAGATTGTTACTAAAGCCCTTGACGCATTTGCCAAAGATTTAGAAGCCATTATTCAAACCTATTTATTGGATTTGGATAGAGATTTATTAGAGCAACTCGCCCAGAAACAAAAAACAGAATTTTCTGAGAAAAAGAGTGGTTATGAGCGATATGAATTGACTTTTTTCAAAAGAATAACGCAATCTATGCAGCCCATGCAAATAAAGGAAAGACTTGAATTATTTATAGCCTTGAAGTTCAAATACCAACAATTGCAATCCATTATCAAAAAACTAAAACTTTCGGATGCCACTATACGCTACCTTGCCGACTATATTCTGGATAATCAGTCCTCACAAGCCATAAAACGAGTAAATGAGCATTATTTACAGTTGATTGCCTTCGTGATTCATCAGTATTTCAGTTTGGGGGATGCGTTGATTCTAACCTTGAATAGTGCCGTTACTTCGACTTTTAATGATGCCGAAGATAGACTGAAAGAAGAGCATTACAAGAACCGTTTTGTCAATGCTCAGTTGGCTAATCAGGTTACTCGGCGAAGTACCACGCACATTGATGCCTTGGGAGATATTGAAACGATTATTGAAAATGTGCAAACCGATGATAGCCAAAAAGTCGAGCAAATCAGGCAACTAATTGTTCAAAAAAGAGTCAGAAAATCCGCTTTGGATGAAGACCAAGAACGATTAAATGAACTAAAAAGGTAAATCAACCCATTTCCAATCGGGATGATTATTATAAATCCCTTGAAAAAGAGTCCATCAAGTTACAGAACCGAGTGACTCATATTGTCGTGGCATTAGTATTTGACATTGAAAAATCGCAGGAGGATATTTGCCAAGCCGTTACCTATTTCCAACAAAAGAAAGGCGATATTAGCCACAGTAACAAATTACCGATTGATTTTTTAGGGATGGATGAAAGACAAAAAATCTTTACTGATTCGGGCAAATTACGCATCTCACTCTACAAGGCTTTACTTTTCAGAGAAATTAAAGAACACATCAAAGCGGGGTCTTTGAATGTCATTTCTTGTTATGAATACCGAAGTTTTGAAGAGTATTTAATTCCACGTAATCAATGGAATAAGCACAAAGAAGCCCTTTTAGAGAAAGCGAATCTAACAAAACATAGTAGTGCTGCTAAAACACTTTTAGCCCTCAATGATAAATTGAACCAACAATTTAAGATAACCAATGACCGATTATCGGAGAATAAGGATGTCTATTTTGATAAAGATGGACAGTGGCACTTACACCGCTACAAAGCCGATGGCGATAACATCCCCATTGACAACAAGTTGCTTTATCCACCTAATCGGTCAATTCCTTTGTTACAGGTGCTTATTCAAATAAATCAACTCACGGGTTTCTTGGAGGCTTTTCAACACAAAACGGAACATTACGTACCGACTCGCCCTGGGAATAACATTTTCTATGCGGCAATTATTGGATTTGGAGAAAACATTGGTATCTCTGAGATGGGTGATATTTCGAGAAATATTGCCAAAAACACCCTTGAAACGGTTGCAACACATTATTTCTCCCCAGAAATGACCTTGAAAGCTAACGATTTAATTCTTTCCATGAGTAATAAATTACCAATCATCGACTTTTTTAGACAGCAATCAGGATTTGTTCATACGGGGAGCGATGGGCAGAAATATGATATTTCAGTACCGTCTTTGCGAGCTTCTGCCTCTTTTAAATATTTTGGTAGTGGAAAAGGCATCACGGTTTATTCTCATTTAGATGAAGCGGGGCAACTCATTATTTCAACCGTTTTTAGTGCTTCGGATAGAGAAGCTCACTACCTCTTAAATATGCTTACTTACAACGAAGTCATTACTCCAGATGCCCATTCTACGGACACGCATGGTTATACCGAGCCTGTTTCAGCCATTACGGGCTTAATTGGTATTGAGTTTCGTCCTCGATTAGCAGGACTTTACAAACGAAACCTTTACGCCATTGATGCCGTCTGGACTTATAAAGAATTGGGCTATAAAATTTCTCCCGATGCCAAAATTGATTATGAGCATTTAGTCGCTCAATGGGATGAAATTTTACGAATGACTGCCACCATTAAATTAGGTTACAATAAAGCATCGACTCTTTTCAAAAGGCTCAATTCTTATGCAAGACAGCATCCACTTTATAAGGCTCTGACGGACTTGGGAAGACTTTACAGAACAGATTATACCCTAAGAGTTATGGACTTACCATCCCTCAGAAAGTCCGTAGAAGGTGTTTTATCCAAAACGGAACATTCCAACAACCTTGCTTCCGCAGTAACGCATGGCAATAATCAGCAACTCATTTGGGCTTCCTACGAAGACCAACTCAAAGCAGAAGGATGTAAAAGATTAATCATGAATGCCATTAACTATTTCAATCTTCTGTTACTTTCTGAGAAACTGAGCCAATGCAAGACGGAGCAAGAAAAGCAATCACTTTTAGCCATTATTGCAAAATCGTCTACGCATACTTGGCGGCACATCAATCTTTTAGGAATGTATGACTTCTCAGATACGGAGGTTAGCCATGTATTTGACCTGCAAGCAATTATGGCTCTCAAATTAACTCGTTGAAATTTAGAATTTTGACATGAATATTTTCAATATTCTAAGTTTACCCAACTTAAAAAGTTACAATAAACAGTTGATTCAGAACTCTTGATTCAGGTGATTCCATTGATTCCATTGATGCTGATTCGGTTGAATCAATTGATTCTGACCTTGATTCAATTGATTCTGATTCGGTTGATTCCGCTGATTCCGAACTTGGTTCAATAGATTCACCAGATTCTGATTCAGGTGATTCTATTGATTCTGAACTTGATTTGGCTGATTCCAATTCGATTAATTCTGTGATAATTTCAATAATTTGAAGTCAAAATAATTTGAAGTCTTGGAGAATTATATAGAAGGAACTCGCTGAGAATCAAGTAGTCAATATAAATATGAAGTACAAAAATTCTGGAAGACCCGCGACGATTTTGTACGTTCTTTTAATTTTACCCGAGTTGTTCGAGAAAACAAAGAAATCAAATGAATATTGGAACGGTTTTCAAAATGGATGTGAAATTAATCGAATCGGAGCGTAGGAAGCCCTACCTCATGGCGACCAAGAAGATTTTGGGACAGTTAAGTTTGTTTTGACCAATTAGACGGGAGGGAATAAATAAGTTTTCAATGATAAGGATATTCTTCATTTGGAAATTCCTCTGTGAATTCTTCATACGTTGGCATTTTTTCTTTGAATAAAAATTCCCAATGGTTTGTTTTTTTTACTTTTACGTTCTTTCTCTTTTTTGGTTTTGGAAATGTATCTCTTTCGAGGAAAGCTAAATAAGCCCCGAACATCGTTTTAAAGCAATTGGGTGTTTTCAGCAACCTAATAACATAAATGACTCCCGAAATGAAAATTCCGAGAAAGAAAATAGCGTATATGACAGTTTCTGACATAAATCAAATGTTTTTCCAAATGGCTAATTCTTCAACAGAAAGATGCCTTGCCATATATTCTTCCAAACCAACATCGTTGAGTTCCATATAAAAACGTCTAAACGGGAAGCTAAGTATTCCTTTTTCAAATCCATCTTTGCGAAAAATTTTTGCGGCTCTTCGTGGCAATCCTTCAAGCCAATCTTCCCAATCTTGGATAGTTGGTTCAAATTTTATTCCATCACCTTTATGATATTGAGAGGCAACTATGCCGATGCGTAGCGTTAGCTCCATTTCAATTCGAGTTTCTCCTTCAAATTGCCTAAGGTATTTTAATTGACTTTCTGTAAAATTTAGGCTCATTTTCAATATTTTATCTACTCTAAATTAATGAAATTTTATGATAATTCAAAATGTTAATTATTGGCATTTAATTTAGTTTATTGCCAATAATTTAAAATTTGATATTTTATTTTTCATCGTTTTGTATTTATATGAGTTGAAAGTA
>NZ_JBWKYN010000195.1:0-10842 GCF_059423785.1 Arcicella sp. GW458-12-2-14-TSB2
AATAATGGTCTTTTTTAACCCATATTTTCTTGAATAATATACGTTTCTAAATTTCTTGGATAATTTTAATCAGTAGTTGAATTGCTTTGCAAAAATTATCTAAATGTGTACAAATATTGATAAATTGGAAGAGAATTAGACTGTATTTTTGTAACGTATTAACTATACGGTTTATTGAAAATTACATCTTTTAGCCGTTTTAAACCTTTATTTTTTGTGAAATTTTATAAATATCAAAGGCTACTTTTTGCAAATCTATAAATTGTTCTACAATCAAAAGGGTATCATCATCTTCTTTAAAATGATGTTTCAAAGGCAAAATTTTCATGTCAGTATTGATGACATTTTGTTCATTGATTAATATCATCATTGACTCGTGTAGTAGTTTTTCAGAATTCGTAGCAATTTCTTTAAGTTTTTCCATTGCAGGAATATCTCCCGTATGTTCCATTATATACAATGCTAACGTAGCTACGTACGAAGACATCAAATGATTTAATACAGTAAATTTGTGTACTTCTTTGATACTTAGTTGTTTACTTTTAGGTTCTGAAAACATCCTTTGGAAGGCAGACGCCAAATTGGCACTACGAACGTATACTTCTTTACGAATAATTTTATAAGGAATTTTATCATATCGTTGCCCGAAATAATAGGTAGTTACCTGATGATAATAGGCCAAATTGACTTCAATCATTTCTACCAAAACTGTTTTGAGTTTCTGATGTTCCCAGCTTGGTAAGAACACATGGCTAGCTACATAAGCGATACTTCCGCCAATGATGGTATCATAGACTCTTTCAATAAAAATTGCTCTGCTTCCCATTCCTAGGAAATCGTATAGAATCAGGATAAACGGAGTCATGAATAATACACTGACTACATAGTTTTTACGTTGAAAGCTATACGCACCCAACATGCAGATTAATAAGATAGCAAAAAGTGCGGAACCATCTTCCACCCAAGCAAGGATACTCATGCCTATAATGGCACCGATAATAGTACCAATCAAGCGGTGATAATTTCGTTCTTTGGTTAAGCTAAAAGCTGGTTTCATGATGACCATAATCGTCAGCAAAATCCAGTTGCTATGTAGAAAATTATAGGATTGGGCAATGATAAAGCCAATCAGCATTACGACGGCCACCCTAATAGCATGGCGAAAAATCTCTGATTTAAGCGCGAGATTCTCTTTGAATAAACCAAAGTCATATTCTTCATGAGAGATAAAATAAGCTGATTGGGTCTGACTTTTTGTAAGTTTCCTTGCTTTTCTATCTTTAAAATGCCCGTTGATTTTCTTGATTCTATGATAAATATTTTCAACATTTACTTCTATATTTTTTAAAGCCTGCACGCCAGTTTCTTTAAATTCACTGCCGTATTCTCCTCTTTCTAGGGCTTCAATTTCCAGTTTTAAATCCCTGATTTCACGTGGTAAGCGGAGCGAAATTTGTGGTTTTGCATCAGCTTTTAGCGCATATCCTACCTCCTCTAATTGATCAGACATGTGTAATAATACAATCTCAAATTGTTTTAAAATACCTATTTCATCAAATTGTTTATGAAGGGTTTGATAGCTATAGAAGGTAGACATAATTTGTTCGAACAAGTCCATCACATCTACAAAAACGATTACTAAAAAACGCCCTTGTTGGGTAGACTCCCGAACAATTTCTCGGCTTTTAAAAAGCAAATCACGTACAGCATTTTGCTTTTCATTCACTAATACTTGGCATTCTAGTAGTTTTTTATAATTCTCGTCATAATCCATTCCTTCTTTATAAAAACCCGCTTTGATTCTCATAAAATGAGAGACCTCAATTACGCAATCACCTAATGACTGTTGGGCTAGTCGATAAGGCATAATTTTATACAAAGAAATACTAAGGGCAGAGTACCACAAACCTCCACCTGCAATATAAGCTGTGTAGAGTAAGATGTCTGTAATAGAACGAATATCACCAATGCCTAACGTCATGACTAACAAGGCCGCAGTACCAATGGATGCAATACGGTTTCCATATACGTATAGCATGGAAAACAGAAAGCTAAAGCTTAGGATAATAAAGCCTAGTGCGTATACGGAAATATTGGCGAAGCCAGTGAGTAAAGAGACAATAGAAACGACGAGCGTAGTAACCAACATCGCATTGCGACGATGGGTAATAGGACCGGGGGTATCGGCAATACTGGCACATAAAGCACCTAAGGAAACCGTAATGCCTATTTGTAATAAACCAAACTGAGATAAAATTAAGCTAGGAACCAACGCACCAAAAGTAATTCTGAGTCCGTCACCGAAGTAGGAACTCAAGACAAAATTCTTGATTTCATTGGTTGTTTGTTGTGTTTTTGAGGTCATGTCTTGCTACTTATTAAGTGATTTAGCGAGTGGTAGCTTTTCATTAAAAGAGTCGATTAAATAATGCTAAGGCTCTTATTTTTCGTTTTTATGCTACAATCCTAAAGTCTCAAAATCAGTTTTTGTAAAAATAGATAAAATATTCAAGAATCTATCACTAACATTGATACTTGCATTTTGATTATGCCATACATTTGATATATTGCTTTAAAATACTAACCTCGCTTCCGAAAGACCATGAATAAGAAATCTATCATACTCATTTGCTTCATTGTTTTTAAGTTTATCCTTCAATATAATTTAATCCATCCTATTTATGATTTACACCGAGATGAGTATCTGCATCTCGACCAAGCACACCATTTAGCATGGGGATATTTATCAGTTCCGCCCGTTACTTCTTGGTTTTCGTATATCATTTTGCAATTGGGCAATGGTATATTTTGGGTGAAGTTTTTTCCTGCTCTATTTGGTGTATTAACCATGGTAGTAGTCTGGAAAGCCATTGAAGCGTTAAAAGGAGGTATTTTCGCCCTGATTTTAGGGGCTTGTGCTGTTACTTTTTCTGTCATTTTACGAATCAACACACTTTATCAGCCCAATTCTTTAGATATTCTTTGTTGGACTTTCCTATATTTTTCGCTGTTAAAATACTTCATCACTAGTCAAAACAAATGGTTGTGGATTGCGGCTGTTACTTTTGCATTTGGCTTCTTGAATAAGTACAATATTGTATTTTTATTGATAGGCTTTATTCCTGCTTTGATACTGAGTCCACATCGGAAAGTATTCAAAAACCCACATTTATACATTGCCGTATTCATTGCGTTTTTGCTCGTACTTCCTAATTTAATTTGGCAGGTAAATAATAATTACCCAGTTTTGCATCATTTGGCTCTGCTTAAAAAATATCAATTGGTCAATGTTAGTAGAGTCGGTTTCCTCAAAGAACAGCTATTCTTTTTTACTACTTCACTCTTTGTGCTTATAGCCGCACTTATTTCTTTTTTTATCTACAAACCCTTTAAAGCGTATCGAGTGTTCTTTTGGGCATTTGTATTTACCTTATCTACCTTTGTTTATTTACAAGCGAAGGATTATTATGCCATTGGTTTATACCCAATTTTATTAGCTTTTGGCTCAGTATATTTAGAAAATGTATTGAACGAAGGCTGGAAAATATACCTTCGTCCAGTAGCAATTTTGATTATTCTGTTACTGTTTATACCCATGTACAGAATTGCATTTCCGAATGTTACACCCACTGAAATACAAGGAAGATTAGCTAGTTATAAAAAGTTTGACATGTTAAGATGGGAGGATGGTAGAGACCATACGATGCCACAAGATTTTGCAGATATGCTAAGCTGGAAAGAACTAGCACAAAAAGTAGATAGTGTTTATGCGGGTATCGCAGACAAGGAACATACTCTGGTACTTTGTGATAATTATGGACAAGCTGGGGCTATCAATTATTATTCGAAATTCCCAAATATCGGAGCTGTTACTGTTAACGCTGATTACATCAATTGGTATCCGCCTCTGGATAAAGTTGAAATTAAGAACATCATTTTGATACAGTTTGCTGACGATGATGATAAAAACCGTGAAAAAGAAAGACCGCTTTTTCAATCAGTATTATTAACGGGCAAACTAGAAAATCCTTTTGCCCGAGAATATGGAACGAGTATCTATTTGCTAAAAGATGCCAAAGTTCCAATCAATCATTTTCTGATTGAAGATATCAAAGAGGAAATGAAAGATTGGAATGATTAGCGAAGGGCTGACAACGTAACATCAATAATATCTTGATAAGCAGCCTTATTCGCACCCGACTTTGCTGCAACTCTGATGCCTGAAATGGTATTGAACAGGAAGCGAGCTAAGGCTCTTGCATCATTTTGGTTGGTAATTTCACCTAAATCTTGCCCTTTTTTTACAAGATTATAGAAAGCCTCTTCTATGTCTTGCATATTGTCTTTGACTATTTTATGAATCTCTGGGTCGTGGGGTGCTAGCTCTATCGTACTGTTTGTCATAAAACAGCCTTTGCTACAAATTGTATTAAGGCTATCATTCGCAAGCATTTCTAAGAGCTGCTGGATGGTTTGCAAGGGACTGACAGATTGCTTTACCATATCAATCAGGCCTCCTGCGGCTTGTTTTCTATATTGTTCTAAGGCTGAAATATACAACTGATGTTTATCCCCAAAAGTATCATAGATGCTGGAACGGCTCAAGCCCAAAGAATCTACAACATCCTGCATCGAAGCGCCATTATATCCCTTAAACCAAAACAAATCTATTGCTTTGTCCAAGATTTCTATTTCATTAAATTCCTTTGTCCTTGCCATGATATTGATCGTTTTAAAATAATACGAATAGCTTTGCCGAATAATTTCAAGCAAAGCTATTTAAACGGAATGAACATTCCAAATATAATCAAAAAAATTAGATTACTACTGGATTTACCAATAAACCACCATCAACAACAAGTTCGGTACCAGTAATAAATGAAGAGTCGGAAGAAGCTAAGAATACTACAGCTTTACCAATTTCGCTTGACTGTCCGAAACGATTCAATAGGATTTTCTTGCCTAATATTTCGCCAAAACCAGCTACTTCTTCATGTCCTAAACCTAATTTTCCGTAAAGTGGTGTTTCAACAGGACCAGGAGAAATAGCATTGACACGTATTTTTCTTGGAGCTAATTCAGTTGCAAATACTCTATTGAATGCCAAGATAGTAGCTTTACTACCAGCATACACACTAGAATTTGGCATACCAACATGGGCATTGATAGAAGTGTTGAATACAATTGAAGCACCGTCGTTTAAAATAGGTAAGAATTTTTGTAATGTAAAGAATACACCTTTTACGTTAACATCCATAATGGTATCGTAATGTTCTTCAGAGGCAGATTCTAAAGGCGCAAAAGCCGCAATACCAGCATTCAAGAAAATAATATCAACTTTACCATAAGTAGCTTTTACTTCTTCAACCAATTTATCAATCGATTTCAAATCTGCTTGGTCTGCCACGATTGCCTTTGCATTAAGCTCAGTAGCGGCGGTTTCAAGGGTTACTTTATTTCTGCCTGTAATAATTACTGTAGCACCTTCTGACACTAATTCTTGAGCTGCTGCATATCCGATTCCGCTGTTACCTCCTGTAACGATGGCGATTTTATTTGATAATTTGTTCATTTTTTTTGTTGTTTTAAATTCCAGAATCCATATCTGGAATGTTTGTTCCGTAAAGGTAATATATTTGGAACGAACATTCCAAATAAAATTGAAAAAAAGATGAAAAATATTTTTCCACCTCTTTTTTTATATTATAAAATGCTTATTCCTGAACGGTAAGAGCCATTAAACCAATGATAACATCATTGCAAAGAGAGATTACTTGAATAGATTTAATCGGTTTTAGAAGAATCGGGAATTGATAAACGTTGGCCGCTCCGCCATCAATCGCCATATTACTAAAACCTTTGATACTGCTATACTTTGGATTTTCTTTGATAAATTCTCCTGTTTTTAATAATAGGCGAGGAGGGCGTTCTGCTTTTGAATATTTAAAAGCCTTGCCATCATAAAAATAGTCTTGCTCAATGGGCCACCAATTGTTCGGATTGTGTAATTCAAAAGAAGTCTGTTCTCCGCTTTCATAGTGAACAACTACTTTACCGTTTATCATCTGGCTTTGCATAGGATTGGTAGTACCAGCCATCAATAAATGCATCGCATGACCTTGTATTTTTTGTTTAGGACGTATATGCAATGTATCTGGAAAATTATCCCATTTACTAGCAAAAGCAATATTCACCTGATTCGTATCAGCGGGCGTAGCAAATGGAATTTGTTGATAATGAATGAATCCATTTTGTTGTTTTGCTTTTTGACGAAGACCTGAGTCATCAATAATTGCTTCCACCAAGGGGTAACACCAATTACCAATACCTTGAACGGGCAATTGCAACGTAGCACTTTGTGGGCGAGGAGACAAGTACTTGTTTTTGAAAATACGAGTTACCTTATCATTGAATGAACTACTTAAATCTATCGAATGATATACATTGCTTTTTATGCTTTCCTCAGGGTTTATTGTAGCCTGTTCTATTTTAGGTATTGCTCGTTTTGAGACATTGTTCACGGCCTTATTTTCTTCAAATAACACTTTCACTAAAAATGCTTTACCTTTTAATGCCTTTATTTCAAGGATTGGCTCATTATTACCGTTTTGTGTCCATGCATATTTTACAGGTTTTCCATTAAGTACAACAGACTTTACTTTTTGGTATTCCGTTGAAATCCTTAATATTAGTTCAGACGATTTATTCCAAAAAGTTTTAATGTCGTATTCATATAGTTTAGCGTTTTTCTTGAGGTTAAATTCAATGTCAGCCGTTTTTAGCTTGGCATAAGCCCATTCATTGGGAAGTCCGGGTTCAATCAATAGTTTTCCTTCTAACAACTGCGGTCTAATTCCGAACAAACCTTCTACTAAGCTTCTGCCAGCCATACCTATGCCGTCGCCAAAGTCTCTATACAGTTCGCCTCTGATGGCATCCAAACTTGATAGTTGCTCAAATCCACCCGGCGAAGCAGAAGTATAAAGACTTTCGATGATGGTGTTACGCCAAATTTCATAGGCTAAGTTTTTATTACCCGCTTGCCAACAAGCTAATGAAGTATGGAGGTTTTCGCCCAATGCTACATTGTTGATACTCCATGTGTAAGGTTGCCAGTTGGTAGTACTCAACTGATAAAAATTTTGCTTAAGTTCAGGGATGCGGAAAGGAATATGAGGAATATTTTTTTCAACATATTCAGTCATCTGATATTGTTGTTTGGGCGAAGCTGCTTGTGCATCAATGGCATGATAGATGGTCCAAAGCCCCGCAGAAGGGTGTACGGATTGCAGGCCCAAAGCATCTTTGTATTCAGCAAAACAGCCTGTTTCATCTAGCCAAAGTTTTTCTTGTAACGCTTTATAAATCTTATCGGCTTCGTCTTGATACGGCTTTGCATTTTCACCCAACAGCTTAGCTAAGAACGTTGCTGAACGAAATGCTCGGTAATTGTAAGCAGTAGAGTGGGTAACACCACCGCCACTATATTGCAAAGCGTCACTAGCCCAAATGCAACAATAAGCATCATAAAGCCCGTCGTCATCAGCGTCGAAATTATGTTTTTCCCAAGAGAGGTGTTTTTTGATAACTGGCCACATCTCACGTAAATAGGTAGTATCGCCCGTCCAATTGAAATAATTTAAGAGTTGGTCGATATACACCAAATTCATATCATAATGGTGTGCCCGAATATCACCATTTGGATTTCTGCAAATGTAGCCTTCTGTAAAAATACCTTTTCCAATTTTTTCAAGTTGGCGAGCCAAGTGCATCACAGAATCAGGTGAAGAATCGGCTAAAGGAAAAGCTTCACCCACTTGTGATTTAGCATAAGCAGAAAAGTGCGTTTTCGCTCTGTCGTGTTGCCCCATTACATCAGCGATATAAGGTCCACGCCAAGCAGGCAAACGCATCCGCCAAGCCACGGCACCGTGCATATAAGTAGGACTATCCCAAATGGCATCCGCCGCTAAACTTAGGGCTTGTCCCATAGGATTTAGCAACGTATCTGGTGTTTGAATTTGGACGGTATTAACAATTTTTTGACGAAGTATTTCATTCTGTTTGACAAATGCAGGAATCGCTGAATAGCCAAACCCCACCTTTCCTTTTTGAATATAGAGGTATTGTTCTGTGTTTTTTAAATCACCAATACCTGCCAAACATGGATTTGAAACTTTACTAGCATAAGAATTTACCTCAAGAGGAGATTTTTGGGCGACTGCATCAGTGATAGATAAGCTATAACTTTCAGGGAATAGTCCTGATACGACTTGGGTAGAATCCTTTGGTAAATATTGTATGCTAAAGGTGTTTTTAACGATGTTGATTTTATTGTTACTACAGTTCTCGGCTTTTAAATAAAAGCTACTCTCAGGGTCTGCCCCAATATCACCGTCTCTTGAAAACTTTTTCCCTGTAATTCCTCCAAACAAAATAGTCAGTTGCGTATCCTTAGGTTTGTTTCCTTCAATATGATAAGCTATCAATAGAGCTTCTTGTGAATAAGTAGCGGTTACTTTTAACACCAAAGTAGCGTTACCCAATAATTCATCTTGAATTTTATAGAGCATCGCTCCGTCTTGATACACTGTTTGTATCTTTTGTGCTTCCGAAAGCCATTTACTTTTTGTGCCATTCAATAAGCCAATTTTGCAATTTCCGCCCATACCTGGTAAGTACAAAGCAAACTCTGGAAAATCGCCAGCTTCTACCCTAAAGGCTGAATTGCCACCATATAAAGCTCGGTTGAATTTCTGTTTAGGATTTACACAAACAAAACCATTCCCGTTGAAGGGTTTATAATGAAGATTTTTAACGACTGCATTTGTTTGTGCAATAATTTTAAATGAGGTTACTAAGAAGACTAAGAATAGTACTTTTTTCATGAGTTACTAGTATTAAGAGGAGTTGTGGACTTATGTTATAAAACTAACGTCGGTATTTGTTTACTCAATATTCCAAAGATTTGAGCAATTGACCCTCTTGTTCACTCACGTACTTATTCTATTCCATGGTCTGTGTAGTGTTGACCCTCGCGGTTACCGTTTGAGTTGATGCTTCATCTAAAGCTAATTCCTTGCTGTCCTATTTTCTGTGATAATGATTATCTTTATTGAGTTATTTTTTGACTTTCTCCAACACTTTTCAGTATATTCACAGTTACTTTCTTATTTTTCTACTGTTACTGCTTCCTATTTTCTTTCGTCTTTACGAAACAAAGAATAATTGATAAAAAGTGAATTTCCTTATCGGCCCAAGACTGTGGCTTGAATTATCTCTACCCGACTTTTTTTAATGTAGTGTCAAATGCACATGAATTAAGACCCACATAGAACAAAATAACTATCAGATCAAGAATATTTACGATTATGTCAAACGAGCATTCGCAACTTTATCTTAGTGCCAAAAAAGTATGGAATACAGTGGTAAAAGAAGAGCCTGGATACCCACTCGAATTAAAATTAAAGTTAGAATTACATAAGCAACTCCTTAATCTCTTTCAGCCAGGAACTTATTACTATTATGTCTTTAATATTTTTCAAGCAGACTTTGATTTTGTAAGTCCGGGCGTTACCAACGTGCTAGGCTATATGCCCGAAGAAATGGATATTCACTTTTTCTTAGACATAATACATCCCGACGATAAACCTTACTTTTTGCAATTTGAGCAACGAATTACAGAGTTTTTCAAGGATTTGCCCTTTGAAAAAATACCAAAATACAAAATGCAGTACGACCTTAGGATGCGTACTAAAGACAATCGCTATATACGACTGCTACACCAAGCGGTGCAAATAGATTTTGACGAAACGAACTATTATCGTACGTTGGACGTAGACACCGATATTTCGCATATAAAACAAGATGGCGTTCCTTCGTTTTCCATCATAGGACTTGACGGAGAGCCATCATACTATAATATTACTGAAACCAATACCCTTACGCTATCTAATACCCCGTTTACACCAAGAGAAAGAGAAATTTTAAAAATGATTGTAGAAAATAATAGCAGTAAAGAAATCGCTGATAGGCTTTTTATAAGCTTGCATACCGTAAGTACACATCGCAAAAATCTACTAAAAAAAGCCAATTGTAAAACACCTGTAGAGTTGGTGGGTAAAGCGTTGCAGGAGGGGTGGGTATGATTTATTCGTTTTCGGCAACCGCAAGGGTTGCCGCTACTCTGTTTTGGCGTAGTGTTTCACTACGTCAGAATGTCAGGTGCTCTTAGAACACAACGTTTAGTGGTATGCTGAAAAATATCAAATGCGTTGCATTTTTGCAATGTAACATTGCAACACGCTCTGACGTAGTGAAACACTACGCCAAGCAAGTGAAACTGCAATTTAATTTGTCGTTTTAAGTTGAAAAATACTTAGAACATCAAGGATGACTATTAGTTGTCCATTTTAAACACAAAGTACTTCGTGAAGAAACGAACTACAGCAAAATCGTTTACCCATAAACTTTCATTAATTTATTGAAATTTCTCCATAATTTACGACTCTGTTTTCTTATGCCTGATGAAAGGTTAATATCTATCATAGAGTTATCAGCTTTATAAATATAACTCAAATAATTCCCCCAATTATATTCTTTAGTTTTAAAATATTGGGTTTTGTCATCCTTTGAAGGTCTATAAATCAATTTTCTTTTTGAACCTCTAAAAGTGAATCTTTTATATAGTTTAGATTTAAAAATTCTTTTATCAGGATTTTTGCTATTTTTAGCTAATGAAGCAGACTTTTTAAAAGATTTTATCATTGACCTATAAAACTTAGAAAAACCAGAAGTTTTAATCAGCACTTTTTGTCCATTATATGAAAATCCTAGATATTC
>NZ_JBWKYN010000196.1:0-10728 GCF_059423785.1 Arcicella sp. GW458-12-2-14-TSB2
GGTTTATACTCATCTTATCACAAGTTAATGATAAACTTTTCATAATTGTATTTCTGCTAATTTCAATATTTTTTTTAAAATTACAATATCAAAAAGCCTAAATTTTGGTTTTTAAGCCTTAAAAAGGTCAAAAATTTATTAGCTGGTACTTTTTTTCAATGATTAGATTTATATTATATTAATATAGCTTGAATATATATTAATATATTAGTGTTGACTATACACGATTTTACTTTGAAGTTTTTAGTAGAAAGATTATGAGACAAAAATAAACCAATAAATTTTATAGGAGGTTAAGAAATTAATAAGAATAAATACTTAGGTGAAGGTGCGTGAAAAATCTTAGAAAGAGAGCATAAAAATGTATTTAGCATTAAGGTAATAATTTAATTTTTCTAAGAAATTATTTTCATTATTCTAAATGGAACTGAAAAGATTCTTTAGTAATATTTTCAGATAAATAAACTTCTTTAATAGTAGAAGCTAAAAAGTTTGTTAAATAATCGATTGAAGTATTATTATCAGCAGGAAGTTCAAGAAAAAAATTAACATTACTTTCTGTAGGCTGATGCCAGCCAATTTCTTTTAATTTATTTAATTGGTCGGTCGAAAGTTTACTTGCTTGAGATAAATATTGATTAGAAACAGCTTCACAAAATACATCTTCTGCACCTTTGGAGCTAGCAGCTTGAATATAATAATCTTTAGTAATGTCTATTACAAAGTAATTGCTGTCGCCACCTTCTTTAAGTATTTTATTAATGGCTGTTTTGATAAGTGATTGATTCATGCTTATGGTTTTTTTGCAAAGTTAAAGCGAATACAATAAAAAACGTCAAAGATTTTTCTTAGATAAAAAACCTTTGACGTTTTTATGGATAACAAAATTATATGCTAATTTTTAGGTTTGTTTTTAGCATCTATAATTGCACCTGTACCTGCACCCAAACCTGCACCAATAACTCCACCAATTAATGCTCCCTTTAAAGGCTTGTTATTTCTAGAAATAACAGCACCTGACACAGCACCCACACCCGCACCAATCAATGCTCCTTTAACAGCACCACTCATTTTTTTCTTTTTGACAACTGTTGAAGAACTAGTAGTACTTACATTCTCGGTAGTAGTTTTTTGACCTCCTGCCGAAACTTTGCTTGATACGCTTTTTGTGCTTTTTAATTCCTGCACATACTTAATAGAATCACTACTTGCTTGTTTAGCGGCCTGAATTTTCATAGAGTCAATAGCCATTTGCTTTGCTAGTTTAAGTGCCTCAACGTTTTGTATCGAATCGATAGCCATTTGTTTTGCTTGCTCTATTTCTGTTTTAGAGGTTGAATTACATGAAACCATCATAAATAAAGCAGATAGAATAATTAGTACGTTTTTCATAAATATAAATTGTTTGATTTTAATATATTAAAACCGTTAAAAAAGCGTTCCAGTAGTTTTATTAGATAAGTGTGGAAAAAAATACACACTATGTTGGAGATTTTAAAAAGCAATAATAGCCTCTTTGATAAAGTAACTTTCATAAATAAGCCAAGACGAAATGAAAATTTGTTTGACATCAAGGAAGGTGAAATTGAAGAAATAGTAGAAAGAATAGGGTGGAGGTTGAAAACTTGTTATTGAAGCGGTTTAAACTTGCGGTTTCTGAGGTGAATGTATTGTATTGTTGAATTGATTTTTTCAAAATTTACGAAGCATATCATAGCTACGTTGAGTAAATTTTGGAACAAGTTATTCTAAAAGACTTCGTTTAACCCGAAATGGAAAGTTTAAACAGCTTCATTATAAAAGTATTGTTATTTCACTGTAAACTTAATGCACTAGATAAATTTTTTATTTATTCCATTTTTGATTAAAAGAATAATTATCATAAATTTAAAAATAAACATTTTAATTTATGAATAAGCGTATACATTCAATTGACTTTATGAGAGGTTTGGTTATGGTAATTATGGCTTTAGATCACGTTAGAGATTTAATGCACGTAGATGCTATCACACAAAACCCAACAGATTTGGTTACAACTACTCCATTTCTGTTTTTCACTCGTTTTATTACTCATTTTTGTGCACCTACCTTTGTTTTTTTATCTGGTACTTCAGTGTATATATCTCTCAAGAACAAAGAAAATATAGGACAAGTCCAATGGTTTTTATTAAGTCGAGGGTTATGGTTAATATTATTAGAATACACTATCGTAAACTTTGGAATTTGGTTTGATATCAATTTTGGAATTATATTATCACAGGTAATTGCAGCCATCGGTTTTGGGTTTGTGTTGTTAGCAATTTTATTGAGGTTACCTGCCAAGGTACTTGGTATATTGGGTTTATTGATTATACTTACGCATGATTTAATAACACCACTGCCTTCTGGCATTCAAAACCCTGATTTAAAGTTTGTTGCGACTTATCTTTTTGCTTTAAATGCATTCCCATTGATGCCAGATTTTACCTTTGTTGTTTCATATCCTATTATTCCTTGGTTTGGAATTATGCTAGTAGGATATGCTGCAGGGCTTATTTTTGATTATCCTCTCCAAAAAAGAAAGAGGACTTTGTTGGCAATAGGTGCTTCAATGCTGGTAATTTTTGCCGTAGTAAGGTACACTAATTTATATGGAGATTTGAGCAAATGGGCGGTACAGAAAAATGCTACCTATACTTTTCTATCTTTTATCAATGTAAGCAAATATCCTCCTTCATTTTTATATACATTCCTTACGTTGGGAGTGATGATTGTGGTGCTTTCTTATGTTGGGGGACTAAAGGGCAAGTTTGTGAAAATAATTTCAGTTTACGGTAAAGTCCCTTTATTTTACTACCTAATACACTGGTATCTTATTCATGTATTAATGATAGGCATGTTGTTTATACAAGGTTTTACATGGGAAGAAATGAATTTTGCAAACTTTACTTTTGGTAGACCAACAGGTAAGTCAGGAATTGAATTATCAGGAATTTATGTAGTATGGATAAGCATTGTAGTGGTGATGTATCCTCTTTGTGAATGGTACGGCCGTTATAAGGAAGACAATTCAGAAAAGAAATGGCTTCGCTATTTATAAAAACGATAAGGGCTAAAATTACCATTGATTTTAGCCCTTATCGTTTCACCTTTAATTTGTCGAATTATCCTTATTTTTTATCCTTTTGGCATCTTTCAGGCTTTTATTCAACATCCATTCAATTTGCCCATTCACACTTCTGAATTCATCTGCTGCCCATTTTTCAATGGCTTTCATCATTTCAGCATCTATTCGCAAGGCAAAAGATTTTTTTTCAGCCATAACTTATTGATTTAAAGTGCCTGTATTGATTACAGGCTTGGTTTCGCTGTCGCCACATAAAACAACCATTAAATTACTTACCATTGTTGCTTTCTTGTCTTCATCAAAAGTAATAATATTTTTAGCACTTAATAAACTTAACGCACTTTCTACCATACTAACGGCACCTTCTACAATTTTATGACGCGCCGCCACGACAGCAGAGGCTTGTTGACGTCTTAACATGGAATGTGCAATTTCAGGCGCATAAGCTAGATAGGCGATTCTAGCCTCTATTACTTTGATACCTGCAATTTCTAATCTTTCCGTTACTTCGTTTTCAAGGGCATTATTGATGTCATCAAAGTTGGTACTCAACGTTATTGTTGCCATTTCATCCTCAAAATGATCGTAAGGAAAAGAGCCTGCTAATTTTCTAACAGCCGAATCTGTTTGAATTTTAATAAAACTGGTATAATTATCAACTTCAAAAATAGCTTTAAAGGTGTCCTCTACTTTCCACACTAAAATAACACTTATTAAAATAGGATTCCCCATTTTATCATTCACTTTTACCTTATCGCTTTCAAAGTTTCTAGCTTTCATTGATAAACTTGTACGAGTATAGAAAGGGTTAATCCAGAATAAACCATTTTGTTTAATTGTCCCTTTATAATTACCAAACAACAAAAGTACCTTAGCAGTATTCGGACTAATGATAATAAACCCTTTTGCTATCAATAAAAGCAAAATACAAGCAACAACTGCATCAAATGGATGTTTGTAAACAATCCCGAAAATCAATAACCCAAAACTTAATAATAAAACAAAAAGAGCAACGTATCCATTAAATGGATTAATGTTTTTTTCAGTGTTCATAGAAGTGATTATTTTGATATTAAAATGATATTACAATAGTAGTATAATTTGTATTCACAAATGACTGTCATTGTATTAAATATCAATAAAATAGGATGAGTGGTTAATGAGATAGATTAATGTGGTGGCACAAAAAAATCCTTCAAATATCTTGAAGGATTTTAATGATTTTAGTGTTTATTTTTGGTCAAAATCTTCAACAACTACAGTTTGGGAAAGGTAATCATGCCAAGCTCGTTTGTTATTAATTAATATGGATAGTCCATCCAAAGGAATGAGCCTACAAATAGACCTTGTGGTAATGTGATTCCATGTTAAATTTCCTCCAGCTATCGTAACAGTTTTTGTTTTGGTTAAATATTTTGCTATTGTTTTTCCGTAAATTTTCTCTAGGAAAAAATAATTTCCAATAAAAATAGCTAGGCTTAAGAACATTATAAAAGTAGAGTCTTCTAATTCAAAGAAAAGAATTAGAAAAAATATCAATCCGTATGTCAATAAAAAATCAAAAATACGATTTAACCCTCTTGCTGGAATTTTAGCATAAATAAAGGAATTATTATCAGGAAGCAACACCGCTAATTCTTCTTTATCTATCTTTTTAGGTTGAGTTAATATTTCCTCCTCATTTGGTATATTGATTGCTAAGCCTCTTTTGTTAATCTCTGTTCTAAGAATTTCTCTTATTTCTGGTGTCAAATCATACACATCTCTGGCAATGATTTTTATTCTACCGTCATCAAATGAGCTGTAATTTTCAATGAGTTGTTCTCTTGTAAGCATTTTTGGATTAATATTAAAGGTGATATTATTTATTTAATAGATGAAAATTATTAAAAAGGCATTTTTGATGCTTCTTCAATAACATAATATGTAATGTAAATAGCTTTAACTATTAAACCTGTAATCACGATTCTTTTACCTTGGATTCTGTCTTTTTCATCATACACATAAATTCTATCGCCGTTGGGTAAAGTTTTTTTTGTTGAGATTATATTCCAACCTATGAAAATGCCAATAAAGCCACCAATTAGAGTAAAAACATAGCCTAATACTATCGTATTACTTTGTATAGATTCTGGTTTCATTTGATCATTGATTCTAACTGCCTTTAATGAATCCAGAAAACCATTATCAATTTGCTTACCTCTATCTATCAATATCTTTTTTGAAAGTTCATAGTCAAATGCAGACCATTCCTCAGATTTAATCAAAATTTCATAAAGTTCAGCATCTGTAAAATCAAATAGGTAATGTGAACTATCAACGTTTTCAATATTTTTTGAGGCTAAAATGTGCTGAATTTTGTCAACTTCCAAGAATTTATCTGGAGATACTTTGATAATAAATCTTGCAGTGTCCCACACAGTAGTAACAGGGTTCAAACTTTCTCTAAAAACTTCTGTTTGGTATTCAATCTGATTGTTATCCAATATTTGAAGTAATTCATTGAATTCAAGTTCATTATTGAACTCACGGAAGGTTAGGAATTGGTGCATTTACTGAAATAAGTGGGTTGTTATATGATAGTTACTAGGATAGTAATAGCAATATAGCAAAAATAAAAATTATTAATGCGTCAACATAATCTTTAAATATTTTGACGCATTAATAGTTGATAATTACTTAACCAAATATTTCGAACTTACCCAGCCTTCGATATCATTTAGCCCATGAACGGTGTCTAATACCTCTACAAAACTCCACGTTCCTTCACGTTTCAATACGGTTACTTTTGTATTGGCTGGTAGCATATCTGTAATGGTTTCAAACTGTGTTCCTGCTCCTTTACGAATATTTACTTGTGTGCTTGTCTTATACAAATCCAAAGTAGCATCTTTACGGCCCATTGCTTTAGCTTTAAAGCTTGTCATTGGAAAAGCGGGACCTGGGTCGGTTTTTCTAAAAGGAGCGATGTCTTCATGACCTATTACATCTTTTAATTGATAAGTTTTTACTAATAAACTGGCAACATCTATCGCTACTGACAATTGTTTTTCTGAATATTCTTGCCATCCATTTTCAGCTGTTTCATTTTTATGTTGGGCAACAATTACATCATCGTCAGGTACAGTAGTTTTATCTACTGGACAAACCCATTTTCCGCCTTGTTTAGCTAATTTCCCGCCGTTTACCAACTCTATACCTATTGAATAACTATTTAGCCCATTCAAGCCATTCCATTGACTTACACCAGCATGCCACGTAATGATATTAAAAGGGGCAAACTGTGTAATCGTACCGTCTCTATCAATCACCAAATGGGCAGAAGCTTTGGCAGTAGGATTCAGAAACCAAGCAACAGAGCCTGAAGCTTTAGTAGCGGCGGTATAATGCATTACTAAATATGATGGAGTGTATTTTCCTGCTTTATTTGGAGTAGGGCGATAGCTTACTTGCTTACCATCATCAGTGTAAAGTAAATGATTTAGGATTTTCATAATCGTGACAGTTTTGAGAAAAGGGTTTTTAAATAATATTTAATTGAGGAAGGGAGTCTAATGTGTTTGTCATTGATAATCAATGATTTGATTCTAAGTAAAACTATATATTTATCCTACTCGGGTCAAATAAAACATAGGTTTTTGCGTCTAATTTTTATTAAACGGTAGTTTAGTATAGGCTGTGGCAAATTTGGTAAGGCTGTATAGAGATATTGAGCAGAAATAATTAGGAAAATGGGAGGGGGAAGGAAAAAACGGTTTGATGAATTGGTATCTGATATACCAATTCACCAAACCGTTAAGTAGTAATTTCTAAGTAATTTATGTACAATAAATGATGTTAACGTATATCTCATATTTTAAGCCGCAGTGTCAAAAAGCTTAAAACTCATCACTCATAGCTTTTCCTTAATTCAATATAAAGCGTTCAATTACTTCAGCTACGCCATTATCATTGTTAGAAGCTACAATCACATCTGCTTTATGGCGAATTTCAGGCGTCACGTTATCAACCCATACACCTAGTCCAGCATATTCAATCATTGATAAATCGTTGTTGGCATTACCCACCGCTATGATTTCATCAGCATGAATATTCAGTCTTTCTGCCAATCTTGCTAAACTAGCGGCTTTATCTATACCTTTCTGCATGATTTCTAAGAAAAAAGGCTTAGAAGTCGTGATACTTTTATGATTAATCTGGGCTTTTAATTTTGCACCGACACTCGCCAAGTACTCAGGTTCTTCAAGCATCAGGCATTTTACCGAAGGGGCTGTGATAGCCTCCTTAAAATTGGCTACTTTACGCAGGGGCATTCCAGTAAGGCGAGCTTCTAAATCAATATATTCCGATTCAGATTCCGTAATAATTGCCCCATCGTGATATGCTAAAATGTGTACATTATTTTCCACACTAAAATCATACAACTCATGAATATGTTCGGTACTAATACTTTGCTCGAATAGTACTTCGTTGTTTGCCATATCAGTAATCACACCACCATTATAAGACAATATGTATGAGCCGTAGGTATCTAAAGATAAATCTTTGGCATAAGTTGTCATAGCCGGAGTAGGTCTGCCAGAAGCCAAAATCACATAAACACCCTTTTCTTGGGCTTTTAGAATCATCTCTTTATTCTTATCAGAAATCAGATGTTCATCAGAAAGTAGGGTGTCGTCCATGTCCAACACCAACATTTTATATTTCATTTGTAAGGATTTTTCTGCAAATTACAACTCAAGTACTTATGAGCTTACATTATCTAAAAAAGTTTATATAGTTTCCTGATATTTAGTAATATGTAAGAAACCCTGGCATTCAATTTTAGTGTTTAATAGTTATCAATAAGTTATATCAAGTAATGAGTTGAAGTGATTAATCACTAAATCACTCATTCGCTCACTCACTCAATTATTTTAAGCAAACATGAAAAACTCAATTCATCTATTTTTAATTGGTACAATACTATTTACATCATGTGGGAATAATGCTGAAGTGCAAGCCCTCAAACAAGAAAATGCTGCACTGTCTGAACAGTTAAAAGCAATGAAAGCAAACGGTTTTGCCAATGCTCCCAAGTATATACTAAAGATACGCTTGAAGCAGTCTCATTTTTCGTTAAGTATCAAAAAACACATTAAGGATGCTGTAAATGCTGTCGAGTTTGAATTACCCGTAGATAAAGAGTTTTTTGATTCTGTTTCTGAAGGAACAGAACTAATCGATAAATTTAGATTTGGGTCGTTTGTTTTGTATGGTAGCTTTGGTGATTGGGAAATGACTGTCAAGGAGAAAGAGGTGAGACAACCCAAGGCTTAATTATTATTATCTTAGTTAATAAACACAATGTAACAAAATGTATTATTGCACATTTTGTTACATTGTATATAAAAAACAACGAAATTTGCCTTCAAATTTAAAAATCCCTGATGCGCAAATATTCTATTATTATTCCTGTTTATAATCGTCCAGATGAAGTGGAGGAGTTACTTCAATGTTTGGTTAAGCAAACATATACTCATTTTGAAGTAGTGATTATTGAAGATGGTTCGGTTACTAAATGCGAGGAGGTTGTAAAAACATTTAAAGAAAAGCTGGATATTCATTATTATTACCAACAAAATACTGGGCAAGGCTTTGCCCGTAATACGGGTTTCAGTAAAGCAACAGGCGAGTATTTTATCATTCTAGATTCAGATGCATTGATTGAAAATGATTACTTATCTATCGTTGAGAATCAATTAAATACCGAATATTTAGACCTCTACGGGGGACCTGACCGAGACCACCCGAATTTTACACCTATCCAAAAAGCCATTAGTTATTCTATGACTTCGATTTTTACGACTGGAGGAATCCGTGGAAGTAAAAAGAATTTAGGGGGTACTTTTCACCCAAGAAGTTTTAACATGGGGCTTTCAAGAGAGGTATATGAAAAAACAAAAGGCTTTATCATTACCCGAATGGGCGAGGATATCGAATTTAGTATAAGGGCTATTTCACTAGGCTTTAAGTCTGGGCTAATTCCAGAGGCTTTTATTTACCATAAACGAAGGACTAGTTTTATTCAATTCTATCGTCAGTTAAGATTTTTCGGTAAAGCGCGTATCAACATTAGTCGATATTTTCCCAAAGAATTAAAATTAGTCCATACTTTTCCAATGGTTTTTACACTGGGATGCTTCTCGATACCATTGTGGTATTTTATTTTTACGCCCTTCTTTTATCTAGGAATCATTATTTTAGGCATTTATGTATTGCTTAATTTTCTTGATTCAACGTTTAAGAATAAAAGTATTGAAGTGGGTTTACTTAGCATTATTGCCGTATTTGTACAGTTAATAGGCTATGGAGTAGGTTTTATGAGCGAAGGATGGAAGAAACTCTTTGAAGATAAAGGCTTTAAACAAACAGGAGAACAAATAGAATATCCTTCATAAGAAGGATTTGTGTATGATGTAGTATACTTTACATAGACTACCAAATAGAAATTCCAAGTTGAAACCTCAACTTGGAATTTCTATTTATTGTTTGCACATTGCTGATAGCTCAAAACTCACAGCTAATTACACTAATAATATTGCTCGACAGCTAAATAATTTTTAACATAATCATTCACACCATCTTCTAAAGTTGTAAAGTTTTTATCATATCCTATTGATTGAAGTTTCGACATATTTGCTTCTGTAAAATATTGATATTTATCTCTAATATCTTCAGGAGTATCTATAAATGAAATATTTTCAGGAACATTCAAGGCTTTGAATGTATTTTTAACCAAATCTAAGAAAGTCCGTGCATTGCCAGAACCAAGGTTGTAAACGCCAGAATTACGACGATGATGCATCAAATAAATGCATACCTCTACTACGTCCTTTACATATACAAAATCGCGCATTTGCTCTCCATCTTTATAGTTTTCATTGTGCGATTTGAATAGCTTCATCATACCAGTATTTTTAATCTGGTTGAAGGTATGCCAAATGACAGAAGCCATTCTGCCTTTATGAAATTCATTTGGTCCATAGACATTGAAAAACTTTAAGCCAGCCCAAAAAAATGGTTGTTCTTCCTGTTTTAAAGCCCAAATATCAAAATCATTCTTAGATTCTCCGTAAGGATTCAAAGGCTTTAATTGAGGAATTAAAGACTCGTTGTCGTCATAACCTAATTCACCTAATCCATAAGTAGCTGCTGATGAGGCATATACTAAAGGAATTTGATAGTCATGACATTTCTTCCAGATTTTCTTTGAGTAGTTCAAATTCAATTTATTGAAAATATCAACATTGAATTCTGTAGTATCTGTTCTCGCACCGATGTGAAAACAAAACTCAACTTCCTGATAATTTGCGTCTAGCCATTCAAAAAAGTGTTCTCTGTCCACCCTTTCTTGAATTTTTTTACCATCAAGATTTTTATTTTTCTGTTCGTCAGAAAAATCATCAACGGCGATGATATAATTGAAATTATCTTGATTCAAACGCTGAATCAGGCAACTTCCAATAAATCCTGCGGCACCCGTAACAATAATCATAGAGTAGCAATTATAATAATTGTATTTATACGTGTTAGGTAAATTTAAAAAACTATCAAAATTAAAATTAAGTTTCCATTTAAAC
>NZ_JBWKYN010000197.1:0-10564 GCF_059423785.1 Arcicella sp. GW458-12-2-14-TSB2
ACTTGAGTCCCTCGCTAGAGATGAGGGCTTCAACGCTTGGTTTTAAACAATATTTATTTACATTTAAGCTAATTTGATCAATAATAACATTTCTATTTCAACATTTTAAATGATGTGGGTAATCAGTAGGACTTAAGTCACTCGCTAATAGAAAAAGCTAGACAATTCACTAAAAAATCTCATAGCTCACCGCTCAAAGCTAATAGCTTCTATCGATTAAACTTAATCCTCAACACAGTAGCATCATACTTGCCATTCACAAAATTGCCTACTACTTCTAAGCCGAACAATTTACCAATGCCAGATAAGCCATAGCCAACTTCCACATATTCAAATTGTTGATTAGGCACTTTCAGGTAATTAGCAAAAATAGATTCTTTCAAGCCATAAATTCTAAGTGGAGTAATTTGAGTTAATAGAAAGTGATTAAAATCATGCTGTGCAAATACTTCTAAATAATTGCCCGTAGTGCTATGTAAATAATAATCTAAGTTTCTAAAAGCATCAAATCTGAAAGAACGGAGGATAGTCTGATTACCATTGAAATGGCGATAATCAATAAAGTAATTCGGTTTTTGTATAAATCCTCCGTAATTAGTTAAAACGTGCAAATTTCCCAACTTTTCTAAATCAAAGAATTGTTCATAAGAACCTTGCAAGCGAGAAAACTGACTTTCAGCTAATAATCCATTGGTAGATTTAAGTCTGAAAATAGGATTGCCCGTATTAATGGTATATTCACGGTCATTGAATTTGCGTTTTTTGGCAAAAGGTCTCCAAATAATATCGGCTTCCGTTAAAAACGTTTTATGTTTATCAAAGTCAGTATTGGCTAATTCTACATTCTCAGGAGTATTCGAACTAAAACTTCTGTCTTTTACATCAATCCAAGGCTTAAAAGTCTCCAAGTTTTTTAGTGCCATTCTCTCAGCATATTCTAGATTTACTCTAATTGTTACTTTCTCAGATAATCGATTTCTATATTCAATATTAGCATAATCTTTCTGGTAAATTTTCAGATAATTGCGTTCCGCCAACATCGTATAAATGGTGTTAGCTGGTGTAGAAATAGGTCTGTCATCATTAAACTGCTGAATATAACGCCCAGTTCTTACTTCAATTGATTGCTGATTTTTTAAATAATAATACCCAAGATTCCAGTTAAGCGCTTTTCTTCCTAAGGCATACCTTAAATCACCATAAATAGATTCTCTTTTGGTGAGTTTCTCACGAATATCATATCTTAAAGAAGCCTTTAAAAAATATCCATCAACAGTATTAACAAAATCCAAAGAAGGAATTTGATCTAACGGAGACGTGTAGCTAAGAGATTTATTAAAGAACCCGAACAAATCGTCTCTTTTGCCATAGTTATACGTTTTGCCAAAAATTAAATGTGAAAACTTAAAAGCAGGTAAATTCCTAACCGAATCTTTCTTGTATTGCTGTTCGTTGGTTTTAGCGATGCTATCCGCTTGGGCATAACCTTTTATCTCCAAGTCTGTCAATGGCACTTGTCTTTCTTCATTCCAAAAATCAGCACTACGTTTACTGTGGAGGCTATCAATTTCAATGTTATACGACCGTACCAAATCTACATCTTCCCCTTTTTTCTTTCTCTCTTTCTTGTCTTCTTTTTCAGCGTCTTTCAAAAACTTGTTGAGTTGCTTACGCGTAACCTGTTTCTGATTAAGGGCTATTTTGCTATTTACTTTCTCGCTTTTCAATTCTTTGGCCTCCGCTTTATCAATTTTCTCATCGATTACTACAGGTCGTTGATGATATTTTTCATTGACCGCAACGGTATAGTTACGAACGTTGGTAACATAATTAAAGAAACCTTTGAAGCCAAAAGCATCAAAATCAGAACGGAAAGTATAATTGATGGGTAACCAGATTTCTTTGTTAGGAGCAAAAATCATTTTAATCCTGTTTGAAATATTGTCGCTGCTAAAGTGCAAATCCAGACTGTGGATATACCAAGAATCTTCTATGATATTGATAATACCATCAAATACATTATCATTTTTTGATTTAGGTGTCACACGTATTTTGTTTACCGTCTGACCATTTTCAGTAAAAAAACCTTCATACTTAAATTTGTAATACGCCAAAGCAGTAGGGGACAACGGAGACACCATGTCGCCAAACGGTTTAGGGTTATAAAAGTTGGTGCGTGATACAGGAATAAAGTTTGTTCCTTGGCTTTGTAATTGCTTGGGCAAGTTGTTACGCGTAGAAACTACCTTTTCTCTTACTGAAGATGGCTGTTTGAAAATAACATCATTGATAGATTCCAAAACATATACTTGTCCGATTTTTAATCCAGATTCCTTTTCTATTTTTTTACCAGCTAACATTTTTATCAAACCCGAAACCTCGCTTACTTGTCCTGTGCCTTTTACGTAAGTTCTGGCAGAGTATTCATTGAGTTCTAATATTTTGAAACGAGCCATCGAAATAGCCTTCCGCATAATGGTATAGGCGGGGTCTTCACTTTTAGCAGAAAATTCTACTTCTTTCAAACTGATTGCTTGTTCCTCTAATACTATTTCAAGAGGTAAGTAATCATTGTTAACAACAACCTGTTTTTCTAAAGTTTTATGCCCTAAATATTGAAAGATGATGGTATAATTACCAGGGTCTAGGGCGAGTTCGTATTTGCCATCTTCGTTAGCCATCGTTCCTTTGGGACTACCTTTTACAATAATGGAAGCAAAAGAAAGGTATTCTCCGTGAGTATTTTTAACAGTGCCTTTTATTCCCCCAGCAAATGTTGAAAAGCCAAAACAAATAGTGATAATCGTAATGATAAGGATTTTGTTGATAAATGAATTCATAATAACTCAGTTTAAAGATTAATAGCTTTGATGTAATGAATAAAATACAGATGCAAGTTAAACGAAAAGGTTGCCTATATTAGACAACCTTTTGTTAAAAAACCCTAAATGTGATAACTAGTAAAGTTTTGGGATGATTGGTAAACAAGAAAAAAAGCTACTAAAATTTTAATAATTATTGTCCAAAAGCCCATGTAAGGAACTCGGGCATTACTTTGCTCCAAGTTTGTTGATTATGTTCTCCGCCTTCTACTTGTCTGTAAACGATGTCTTCGTTCTTTTTATAGCCATGTTTTTCTAATTCTTTCATTAAGTCGAGGGTATCGTCAATGGCATCAATGATGCCATTATTGTTTCTATCAGAGGTTTCATCATTGGTACCTGCCTCAAACCAAAATTGTTGGTTTTTGTGATATGTGCCCTTTCTGACGATATTGTGCATTATTCTGTCGTTTTCATCCGTATAACCATCCTCCTCAGCTTTTTGTCGCCACCACAAGGCACCCGAGAAAACCCCCACTTTGGTGAATA
This sequence comes from Arcicella sp. GW458-12-2-14-TSB2, assembly GCF_059423785.1. Lineage (NCBI taxonomy): Bacteria > Pseudomonadati > Bacteroidota > Cytophagia > Cytophagales > Flectobacillaceae > Arcicella > Arcicella sp. GW458-12-2-14-TSB2. Next base: position 3,372 of record NZ_JBWKYN010000197.1, read on the forward strand.
TCTTCGGATGATTCCATGCAATATCCATGGCAGATAATCCACCCAAAGAAAAACCAGCCATTACTCTATTTTTTGATGATAATGAATAAGAATTTTCTAAAAAGGGTAACAATTCTTTTAAAACAAAGTTAGCGTGGTGATGAGCCTTATTTCCTCTGTTTTTATAGTCAGCTTGCGATGCCGTTCCGTATTCTTGTAAGCGTTCGTTATTGGCGTGAATACCTACACACAAAATAGGAGATATTTTGTTGTCATCCATCAAGGACGAAATCCACTGTTTGATTTTCAAAGACTCAAAATCTTGTCCATCATTAAAAATAACCAAGTTGAGTGAATTATTTTTTTTTGGATATATTAAAGTGATATGAACAGTTCTATTTAGGTAGGCTGAATAAATATTATCCTCAATTTGAAGGATTTCTGAGGAAGAATTTTGTGAATATATAGTCATATGTGAATTAGCAATTTTTGGATTATTCCCGAAAATAAACAAATTGTTAAATATTTCACAGATAAATTATTCTAATGTTTTGTTTTGAAAGTTAAAAACAGTTTCTATTTTAGAGTAAAGATTCTAACTAAAACAGAATTCTGATTAAAACACCTACTTTTATCTGAAAGTATTGCCAAGTGGTAATTTTGTAGTAAATTAAATAGTCTAAATCTAGCTGTGAATAAATTTTTGAAATAATGTAAAACCCTCACCAACAAAATGCAAGAACGTTATATCAAGTATTATTCTCATCATCTCGGAGCAGATAATGAATTGTTGATTTTTGGAAATTGGGGCTATCCAGTAATTGTTTTTCCTACTACCATGGGGAGATATTACGAGGCAAAGGATTTTAAGCTAATTGAATCAGCAAAAAAGCAAATTGAAAGCAGCAAAATAAAAATTTATTGCCCCGATAGTATTGATAAATATTCTTGGTATGGCAAACACTTGCATCCCTCAGAGCGTATACAGAACCATATTTATTACGACCAATATTTAAATGAAGAATTGATTCCTGCCATCATGCGCGAATGCAATACCTCAAAAGTAGCTGTTGCAGGCTGTAGCTTTGGCGGTTTTCATGCAGCAAATTTTGCTTTTCGTCATCCTGATAAAGTATCACACCTTTTTACAATGGGGGCAGCCTTTGATATACGCTCGTTTTTGAATGGGTATTATAGCGAAAGTGTTTATTTCAACAATCCTCCTGATTATCTCCCTAATGCCATGCATCCAGATTTATGGCAAATGAATATCGTATTGGGTACGTGCAATGCTGATTTTTGTAAACCTGAAACGGAACGCTTATCTAAAATTTTGGCGAATAAGAAAATCAACCACTGGCTAGATGTCCGTTGGCATGGAACACACGACTGGGATATTTGGCGAGAAATGTTCCCTGAATATTTAAATAGAATATAATTGAAAAACACTTCCAGAATGAATTAATCATTCATCAAACCTGTAAAATTGAATTTGAGCATTATGAAAAAAATAGGTATCCTACATGGAATGGAATCCTCTTTCCCAGAGGCATTTGTAGAAAGAGTAAATCAAATAGCACCATCGGGCATCGTGGCTGAGCGAATGATTGTTGAGAAAGTAATACAAGGGGAATCTAGCGGATATGATGTCATTATCGATCGTATTTCTCAGGATGTACCATTTTATAGAGCGATGCTTAAAAATACGGCAATGGCTGGTACGGCTGTTATCAACAACCCTTTTTGGTGGTCGGCAGATGAGAAATTTTTTAATAATGCCTTAGCGTTAAATGTGGGCGTGCCTGTACCCAAAACGGTGTTGTTGCCTTCCAAAGAACGCCCAACAGATACTTCAGAGACTTCATTCAGAAACCTAAAGTTTCCACTACCTTGGGGAGATATTTTTGATTATATCGGTTTCCCTGCCTATATGAAACCTCATGCAGGTGGTGGCTGGAAAAGTGTTTATAAAGTAAGAAACCCCGACGAATTGTTCTCTGCTTATGATGAAACTGACCAATTGGTAATGCTTTTGCAGGAGGAAATTACTTTTACAGATTACTTCCGTTGCTATTGTATCGGGGGCAAAGAAGTAAGAATAATGCCTTATGAACCAAGAAATCCACATCATTTACGCTATGTAGCTGAGATGCCCACGGGACCAGCGGCCAAGAAATTATTAGCAACGGTAAAGGACTATGTACTTAGATTGAACAAAGCATTGGGCTATGATTTCAACACTGTTGAGTTCGCTATAAAAGACGGAATTCCTTATGCGATAGATTTCTGTAATCCTGCACCAGATGCAGACATTAATTCGGTTGGTCAAGAAAACTTTGAATGGGTAGTAGAAACCGCTGCTAAAGTAGCAATTGACCGTGCTAAAAAACATAAACCTGGTAAAGACAACCTTACTTGGGGTACTTTCCTTACGTCGTCGGTAGCAGGGAATGCAAGAGATACCATTTTTGAAAGTAAAAAATAATGATGTTGTAAAAGGGAAACAGTATTGATTTACAATATTGTTTCCTCTTATCAGCCCTTAAACCTTCCAAACTTATGCCTTTATTTACCATCGGAATTGAAGAAGAGTTTCAGACCATCGACCCCGTAACGAGGGAGTTACGCTCGCACATGAGTAAAATTGTTGAAGGCGGGCAGATTATATTACAAGAAAGAGTAAAAGCCGAAATGCACCAAGCTGTAGTGGAGGTGGGAACGAATATCTGTTATAATATTCAAGAAGCAAGAGAGGAGGTAACTGACCTTAGGCGAAATATCATCCAACTTGCCGAACAAAATAACCTTCTATTAGCAGCAGCAGGTACGCATCCATTTTCAGATTGGCAAGACCAACTGATTACCCCGAGTCCGCATTATGATTCTTTGATTGATGAAATGCGTGATGTCGCCAGAGGTAACTTGATTTTCGGGTTACACGTACATGTGGGTATCCAGAGTAGAAATGAAGGAATACAAATATTGAATGCCGTTCGTTACTTTTTACCCCATATTTATGCGCTTTCTACGAATTCGCCTTTTTGGTGTGGTAGAAATACAGGTTTTAAATCATATCGCTCGAAAGTATTTGATAAGTTTCCTCGTACAGGTATTCCCGAGTTTTTTGCCTCTGCTAGTGAATACGATGAATATATCAATTTGCTGGTAAAAACAAAATGTATCGATAGTGGCAAGAAAATCTGGTGGGATATTCGCTTACACCCTTATTACGATACCATTGAATTTAGAATTTGTGATATTCCGATGCGGGTTGACGAAACCATTTGTTTAGCAGCATTAATGCAGGCGTTGGTGGCGAAAATCCATAAGTTGTTAAAACAAAATCTAAATTTTAGGTCGTACAGAAAAGTATTAATCAATGAAAATAAGTGGCGAGCAGCCAGATATGGTATTCAAGCAAAATTGATTGATTTTGGGAAACAAGAAGAAGTACCATACAGTGATTTATGTGATGAACTTCTAGATTTTGTAGATGATGTACTGGATGAATTAGGCAGTCGAAATGAAGTAGCATATATCAAAGAAATCCTTAAAAATGGCACTGGAGCAGACCGTCAGTTAGCAGTATTTGAAGAAACTAACGATTTGAAAAGTGTCGTAGATTATATCGTTCAAGAAACAAGATTTGGTATTTAAAAGGCTAGTAAAGCTATGTTAAATTTTGTTTTGTATTCTGTAACAAATTGATTTTAAGGCTATTTTTAGTAAATTGCGTCGATTTAATAAGTTAAGTAGAGATTAAATCTTTGATAAAAATTCACATCAACAAATTTACGATGCAAAATATTTCGACAGAAAAACCACTAAAAATAGCAGTTTTAGATATGTATGACAACGTAGCTGGAGAAGGCATGCGTTGTATTATTAATTTGGTTAACGAATTCAGAGTACAAAAAAATATTGAAGTAAATACAGAGGTTTTTAATGTTCGTGCTAATACAGAAATCCCAAATTTAGAACACGATATTTATATATCCTCAGGTGGACCGGGTAGTCCATTACCTTCTGATGAAGCGTGGGAAAAACCATATTTTGCCTTCATTGATTCAATATTTGCGCATAATAAATCTGAGGAAATATTAAATGGGGAAAGTACTCCAAAATTCTTGTTTTTGATTTGTCACTCTTTTCAGTTGGTAGCACGTCACTTAGAAATTGGGAAAGTGACCAAAAGAAAAAGTACATCCTTTGGTGTGTTTCCTGTGAATCCAATAGACAAAACAATTAAAGAAGCATTGTTTGAAGGCTTACCCGAACCATTTTATGTGGTGGATTCTCGTGATTATCAATTGGTAAGTCCCAACTTGAAGATTATCAAAGAATTAGGTGTACAGATTTTACGAATGGAAAAAGAACGTCCGCACGTAAACCTAGAGCGTGCTATTATGGCTATCAGATTTTCTAACGAAGTATTTGGCACACAGTTTCACCCAGAGGCTGATGCACAAGGAATGCTAAAATTGCTGATGTCGGATGAAAAAAAGAAAGCTGTGATAAAAACGCACGGAATCGAAAAGTACAATGATATGATTGCAAAGCTGGACGACCCTGATAAAATCATGCTGACAGAATCTATTATCATTCCAAAATTTCTTGAAAAAGCCTATTCTACCATCAGTCAAAAAGAACTTTTTGGAGAAATGGCATAATTTGTTTTTGAAAATATCCTTGTTATGCAAAAAGAAATCAGAGCTTCATTTAATCAATCCTTTTCTGAAGTAAAGTATCAAGAGTTTTTGGCAGATTTAAACAATGCTACGCAAGGTTCTCTCGAGTTCAGAGTAGCAGAAACACCTGTTTTTGTCCCCAAATCTTTGAAAGATAAACTCATAAGTACTTGTGAAAGTATCATTGATGTAATAGCAGGAGATGATTTTAAGGCGAAGACTGATAACGCTATACCAGCCGAACAAAATGTGCCTAATGAAAATGAACATACTTCTTTCTTAGCGATAGATTTTGCAGTTTGTCAGGATGAACAAGGCGAATTTGTTCCACAATTGATTGAATTACAAGGTTTCCCTTCATTGTTTGGGTTTCAGTATTTATTGTCTGAAACTTTTCAAAAGCATTATAATATTCCAGAGAATTACGATTTTTTGTTTAATGATTTTGATAGAAAATCATACGTTGAAGCTTTTAAAAAGCTAGTAGTCGGCGATGAGCAACTTGAAAATGTTATCCTTTTAGAGATTTATCCTGAGAAACAAAAAACAAAGGTTGATTTTGAAGTAACCGAAAAGCTCATTGGTGTTAAAGCTGTGTGTCTTACTAAAATCATCAAAGAAGGACGAAAACTATTTTATATCAATGATGGAGTGAAAACGCCTATTCATAGAATTTATAACCGTTTGATTTTTGATGATTTAACAAACTTCCCTGATTTACAGACAGCCTTTAGTTTAACAGATGATGTTGATGTAGACTGGGTTGGACATCCAAATTGGTTTTTCAGAATCAGTAAATACACCATGCCATTTTTGAATAATTCTTATATTCCTGAATGTAGATTTTTGAGTGATTATGCAGGCAAGTTTCCTGAAAATTTATCAGACTATGTATTAAAACCACTTTTCTCTTTTGCAGGAACAGGGGTGAAAATCAATGTTTCTGAAAGTGATTTAACATCCATTACTGACCCTGAGAATTATATTTTACAAAAGAAAGTGAAATATGAGCCTGTCATACAAACGACTGATGGCAGTGCTGTAAAATGTGAAATTAGGATGCTTTATATCTGGCAGAAAGATGACGCTAGACCAATACTATTAAGCAATTTAGCCCGACTTTCAAGAGGAGAAATGATTGGAGTACGCTTTAATAAAGATTTTGACTGGGTAGGGGGTAGTGTTTGTTTTATGGAGAGATGATATCAACCTAAGTCTATTTCCTTTACCTTGCTTTAACACTTCATCAAAAAACATGAAAATATTTCATTCGATATTATTCGTTATTACAACATTAAGTCTTTTTACAGGCTTACAGGTTAATTCAATTGAAAAAGGTAACTTCTCATTTGTAGCTAAATCGAAACCAATCTTAACAGCCGCAGAGCAGACCGATAAATATTTACCCTATTTAAAAGGTAAACGTATCGGTATTCTGGCTAATCCAACCAGTATTATTGGCAAAAAACATTTGGTGGATAGCCTAGTAGCTTCTGGTGTTAATGTGGTAAAAGTATTTGGCCCTGAACATGGCTTTAGAGGGAATGCTAGTGCTGGGGTAGTAATCAGTGATGAAAAAGACCCCAATACAGGCATCAAAGTGATTTCATTATATGGTTCAAAAAGAAAGCCATCTGTTGAAGACCTCAAAGATGTCGATTTAATGATTTTTGATATTCAAGATGTAGGGTGCCGTTTTTATACTTATATCAACGTTTTGCGTGATGTGATGGAAGCTTGTGCAGAGAATAACAAAGAGCTGTTGATTTTAGATAGACCAAATCCTAATGGATATTTAGTAGATGGTCCTATTTTAGATATGAGTTTAAGGTCTGGTGTGGGTAGATTTCCGATTCCTATTGCCCACGGAATGACGATTGGAGAATTTGCACAGATGATAAATGGTCAAGGTTGGTTAGCGAACAAAATGATTTGTAAATTAAAAATCATTCCTGTGAAAAATTATACCCATGAGGATGCTTACACCTTGCCTGTGAAACCATCGCCTAATCTTAATACACAACAAAGTGTAATGCTTTATCCAATTATGTGTTTGTTTGAAGGCACTATTATTAGTCAGGGGAGGGGTACGTATTTCCCTTTTACAGTATTAGGGAGTCCAGCTTTGAAAGGTACTTATAGCTTTTCTTTTAAGCCCGTAAGTATTAAAGGCATGAGCGAAAAGCCTTTACACATGGATAATGAATGCTACGGGATAGATTTTAGAAACTATGATATTGAGCTACTCAGGAAAAGTAAAAGAATTAATATTCAATGGATGATAGATTTTTATCAGGCTTATCCATTCAAGGATAAGTTTTTTGATAGATCTCAGAGTGACCAAATGTTGAATATTGATGTACTAGTAGGTAATTCTGAATTTAGAAAACAGATTATTGAAGGAAAAAGCGTAAAAGAAATTCAAGATTCTTGGGAGCCACAATTATCCGAATACAAAACGATGAGAAAAAAGTATTTGATTTATAAGTAATGAGTTAGTTAGAGAATGAGTGATTTTTTAAATCA
>NZ_JBWKYN010000198.1:0-10407 GCF_059423785.1 Arcicella sp. GW458-12-2-14-TSB2
ATTATAGGCAATCCAACGTATTGTGGGACTTGGGTTAAAGTCAAATCTTTTTTGTTAATTTTTTCTGAGTATTTTTTTATATTATTATCGAAATATATTTTTGATTTTTCATTTAATAACTTTATGGGAAGCAATATCAAATTTGAAGAGTCAAGTACTGTTGACAAAGCTTCTCCAACTTTTTTCATACTAGGCTGAAATAAATCTTCATATATCTCTTTTGTAGGTAAGTTTAATAATTTAAGATCCATTATTTAAGTTGTTTTGATTAAAAATAACGATATATAGATATTATTTGTTTAAATTTTATATTGGTTTTCTTGTTCGGTTTATTTGTTCAGTCATTTCAATAAGTTTTTGTTCCCTATCATTATATAATTTATCCAGTGCAACCTCTAGCAACTCGAAAGCGTCTAATAGGTTTTCTCTTTTTATTTCTGAATAATGGCTTCCTGTATTTCCTATCCATTTAATAGCCATTAAAAGATTTGCTATGTCTGAATTTATTTGTTTATATTTTTCGAGTCTGTTATGAAGTTTTAACTCTTTTACACCTGCTCTTGTTTGTACTTTAATTGGTATTTTAAGCTCATTCAATAGTACTTCAATTGAAATTCTAATTTTATTTGCACAAGAGCCTATATCAATCCAGTATAAACTAAACGATTCGTTCAATATTTTCTTTATACTCTTGGGGCATGATATAGGTAAATTAATAATTTTAGGTGGTGGACAAAAAAAAACAGGATTTATTACTTTTTGAATACCTTTCTCCTTATTTGAAGGATAGTTTTCTTCATTAATATATCCCGAAACAGCAACGTATTCACTACAATTACTACATTTTAAATGGGTCGAGAAAATAAAATCTGAGGAATAATTTGCACTATTCTCATTAAATTCTTTTGACTCTGCTGTTTCATTTTTAAATACTCCCCCAATCTTTTTTAAAGTGCCTGCATTACAACTTGGACAAGGTTTTTCAATTTCCCATTTTTCCCAAATCTCTCTTTTAAATTTCATAAAATTATTATTGAATGTTACTGAAAATACTATTTTAGTTAAATAAACCATTTTAAATCCAAAAGAAATTACAAACTATAAATAACTTTAATAAATCACATATTTTTGTAAAGACTCAAATGTAAAATAAAAATCAATACAGTTATTTGATTTTTTAAAAACGCTTTATTTTTGCTTAATAGTAAATCTTATAAAAAGATCTTTAAAGTACTAAGAGTTCTCAAAAATGAAATTATTGATGACCAAGCGGAACGTCGCCCGATACGTTATATTACCTTAGAACTAACTAAATTCACTAAGCAATTAGCTGATATTCAAACAGATTTGGATAAACTAGTTTTTACAATGAAAACATTACACACAGTTACAGAAGCTTCAAAATTTCCTGAATTTTGGGATGAAGAATGGCTACAAAAAGCCATTCAAGAAGTAGATTTGCGAGCTATGACGGCAGAACAAAAACTTGTTTATGAAATGGCTATTTCTGCAAATGTCTTAGCTTTGAAAAATGAAAACAAAAAAATTGAAGAAATTCGTTTAGCAGACAAAAAAGAAGCTATCAAAAAGGCTTTAAAATATGGTAAACTTTCTATTGAAGAAATTGCAGATTACAATGATGTATCCATTGATTTTGTCATTGCTGTTCAAAAAGAAATATCAAAGGTATAAATGAACAAACATGAGCCATCCCGAATTTTCAAATCATAAAAAAGCGGTCGAAAAACTAATTTCGACCGCTTTTTGAATTTAAAAAATTCGGGATGACTCTTGCTGTTTTCGGCGTTGTTCAAACAATAGCACCAATTCTAATGCACTAGCCCAGCCTCCGCATTTTCTGCAACTTCTACTTCGTGCTTAATAGTCCTTTTGCCTACTAAATATACAAGATTGGCTATTGATGCCGACCCAGCCATAGCAGCTACCATCGGTAAGGTAGATGGTTCATCGAACATACTGATTACCACCGAAATCAAAGAACCCATTCCCATTTGGATAGCCCCCATCAAAGCTGAGGCTGTTCCTGCATTTTTTGAAAACGGTGCTAATGAAAGAGCAGCCATATTTGGATTGGCAAAACCAATACAAGAAAGAAATAGGAAAAGCATAAAAATAGTGATACCTAAATTAAGCCAATCGTTATACGAGGCAATCAAGAAAACAATTCCTATTAATAACTGAGTTCGAAGGGCTACAGGAATAATTTGCTCACTCTTGAACCTACGAAGCACCAAATTATTCAACTGACTAGCGCCAATAAAACCTATAGACAAGAAGGCAAATATCCAACCATATACTTGTTCGTTTACCTTAAAGACGCTCATGAATATCATAGGTGAGCCAGAAACGTAAGCGAATAAGCCTGCAAAAGAGATGGCACCTGTTAAGGCATACGTATAAAACTGTGGCTCTACAATAACCGAAATAAAATCACGGATGATAGGCTCAGGTTTTAATGAATGTGAAGGATCTGGCTTAAAACTATTAGGTAACCAAAGTATTACTGCTAATAAAAGTACAGCACCGATTACACTTAAAATAATAAAAACGGCCTGCCAACCAAAATTAGCGGTAACGATACCCCCTACAGTAGGTGCTACCATTGGCGATACACCCAACACCAACATCAATAAAGAAAATACTTTGGCACTATCTTGCACCGGGAAAAGGTCGCGTACCATCGCTACTGAAGCAACTGTAGCCACACAAGCACCAATGGCCTCAATGAATCTAAGTACAATTAGGCTATCGATATTTTTAACCCAAATACACGCTATAGAAGCCAATATATATAACGAGAGACCAAAGTATAATGGTTTCTTTCTGCCAAAATGGTCGAGCAAGGGTCCATAAAGTAGTTGTCCTGCTGAAATACCAATGAAAAAACCTGATAGTGTAAGCGATACTTTCGCAGGAGTTGTGTCTAAATCTTTAGCAATGGCCGGAAAACCCGGCAAATACATATCAATAGAAAAAGGAGCTAAGGCCGTTAAGCTACCAAGTATCAGAATAAGGGAATAGTAAGTTCTTTTCGTCATTTTTTATCAATTGAGTGAATGAGTGATTTGTGAATAATATTTTCACATTCAATAAATTTCACCTCAGTATTATGGCTTTCTATTTTGATTTATAATGTCAATAATCACTCAGCCTTCAATTAAGTTTCAAAATTACTAAGAAGATTTGGATTGCTCTGCTGTTTAGAGAGTTTAATGTATTATTAACAGTTAGTGATTGAGTAAGTTGTGAGTTAGTTGTGAGTTAGTGAATTGTTAGTTAGTGAGTCTTGAGTTGTGAATGGTGATTTAGTGAATATTATTTAGTGATTGAGTAAGTTAGCGATTGAGTGAATATATTAATTGTACTTTATCATTGCCTAATATATGTTGTCTTCAAAGAGAAAGAATAACTACTCATGAAAATATCTTGGCATCAAAAAAGGGATGTTTTAAGACAACACCCCTTTTATTTAAGTATATTCAATAGTATAAAGAGTTGTGTATAGCTAACTTTTGTTAAACCCAGTGAAACCTAATTTTAAACAATGATAACTATTATCCATTCAATCACTAACTCACAACTCACTAAATCACTCAATCGCTAACTCACTCAATACGCTACTCCAAATACAGCTTTTTCAACTTTTTAATATCCTCTTTGTCCAACTCCATTTCCTTTTCTAGGAAGTTTTCCATTGAGCCATACTGTTTGTCTATCGTATTAAAAAAAGTATTGATGTAGTTAGGATTAGCCGCCAACATTGGTTTCATGGCAGACATAGCAGCATCGTTTTTTGCCATAGCCTGTAGCATTTTTTCGCGAGTATCTTTCCAAAAAACATTCGTAGCGGCATAGTCTGCCACAATATATTTTTTATCAACACCTAATGCAGAAAGTATCAAGGCTGCTCCCATACCAGTACGGTCTTTGCCAGCAGTACAGTGGAACATCAATGATTTATCATTAGGTAATACCAACAATTGCTCGAACATTGGCTTATATTTTGCCTTCAAAAAAGTAGTATTCGCATAAAATGAATTCATTAATGAATCACGGTTCAAGATAGCGTAATTAAGACCAGACTGTACTTTCTCGCTTCCAGCGGGTAGATTAATATAATTTACACCAACAGGCAAACGGTCTGGATTCGTTTTCAACTCATCTGGTCCACGCAAATCACACACTGTAGCAAGTTGTAGGTTTGACAAAGTAGCTAAATCATTGTCTGTTAATTTACTAACATCAGCCGAACGGAAAATATGTCCCCATTTTACGTGCTTTTTGTTAGCCGCTGGATACCCCCCTAAGTCACGAAAATTGCTTCCGCCTTCTAATTTAATCTGACGTTTAGGGTTAAAAACCACAGCACTATCTTGCGAAAATGACTCTGTTACTACGGTAAATAAACAAAGGATAAAAAGAATTTTTTTCATGTTTTTAAATATTGAATTTGATTATTTTTAAAGAAACTAATCTCTATTAAAAGGTAATACCCATTTGTAAGCCCATTCCTATAGATGCAGATTTATTATTTCCGAAACGAAGTGGCAGTGGTATTGCCACAAAAAAATTATTCATCTTGGTTCTTACTATTACTTTACTAAAAACAGCCGTATATCCAAAGCGTCCGCTTGTTTCAAAAGCAAGGCGGTTGTTAATGCTAAATCCTTTTGGGTAACGCAAAATAATACCAGGATGAAATAACATATTACTTACAGCACTATTACCATTGGCAACTTTGACAAAGGGTGTTATTTCGAAACTAAACCCGATTCTATCACTTTTTAGAATATTGATTCCAACAGGGAAACCCACAGTATAATCGTTATTGAAATTATAAATAGTTTCGTTTTGATAAGCCGTAACCATTGGATGTACAATACTCATATAACCAACTACCTTCGGATATTCAGAGGCTATTTCTTGAGCCTTTAACGGATAAATAGCCATCAAAAAAAACATAAAGCAAAATAATTTCTTTAACATCATCCTGTAAAATACTACAAGAGAAAACCGTTTTACCACGAGTTTTCTCTTGTAAATCTTTATAAAAATAGATTATTTCAACAACCACATTGGCGCATAAATATCGTCTTTACCACCAAATTGTGTTAATGCTTTTGTATAATTTTCTGGATTATAAGTTGATTCATCTACTGGATACAACCAACGAAGAGGTACTTTACCTACTGAATTGATACCACTACCCACAGTAATGAATGTTTTAGGATAGCCCGTTCTGCGTTGGTTATAGAATGCCTCCCAACCAGAATTTTGGAAGAATGAAATATACTTTTGATTTAAAATTTGTTCTAAACCATCTGTATTATTGCCTTTGTAAACAACATTAGGGTTTGTTAGAAAATTAGCAATTGATACATTCACGTTTCCTAATGTCTTACCCGTCAAGTCACCTATTGTCAAAGTAGCTCCTTCTGATAATCCATAAAATGCTAATGATGCATTGATACCTTTTGTATAATAAGCAGCGGCATCGCCTGTTGCCCAACCACGATTGATACCTTCTGCAATATTAAAATTCATTTCAGAATAACCCATAATGATATAAGGTTCTGGACCCACTACTGAACCATAATAGCGGTTAAAGTTGGTAAATGAGTACTTACCCGCCGTAGAATTGGTAAATAAATCGGCTACAGCATCAGAAATATCAGAACCAACATATGCTGAGAAATCTCCCACTGTTTTTCCTTTAGCAAGCTCTGCTGGTGCAGGAGTCGCTACGATAAACGTGCGAGGGTCAGCATTAACAGTTGTCAATTTCAAGTATGTCGAACCTATGTTTTGGTAGTTATTATTACCATCTTTAGGGGTATGCGGATAAGTGTTATAGGCTGAATTGAAAGTAAAAATCATGTTATCAGCATTACTTCCCATTATTGGGTACTTTGTTGGGTTGTTGATAATATCAGCAAATTTTTGTTTGATACCCAATTCAGGCGTATCGTCAGCTCTTTTACTTAATGAAATCAATACTCTTAGCTTATACGTATTGACAGCTTTTTGCCATTTTTTGATGTCATTACCCAATAGAATATCTCCTGCTAAAACACTGGCTTGCGTACTATTAGCAATTAAGCTCGTGAAGTCGGCATTGGCATCTTCTAACAATTGTAAAGCACTGATGTAAATATCTTTTTGTGCATCATATTTTGGCGTAAGGTTATCAAGCCCTTGTCCTGCTTGGCTCATCGGCACATCGCCCAAACGTTGTGTAAGCCAAACAGCTGTATAAGCACGCACAAACTTTGCAACTGCTGCGTAGGCATTTGTTTTAGTACCTAGGGTTTTCAACGCTTGTTCTTCCATCTTAATGGCATTTTTCAACATACCATAAGGCGTAGCCGTTACCGACCAGTCATAAGTGTTCTTTCCTCCGTAATATAAATTATTAGACACAATAAATTGATTCCAACGATGAGCTTGGTCGAAAGGTTGTTCAGAAACGTTTCCCGGTCTTCCATCTACTACCCCACCCCCAGCATACATATCATACGTTATTCTGCCTAATAAATATTCAGGTGGAATTGTATTGCTTTCACTGGCTAAGTTTGGGTTTGGTAATAATTTATCATAATCTTGGCAACTAGTAGTTGCTACCAGAATTGGTAATATGATGAACAATTTTTTGAAATATCTTTTCATTTTTATTTTCTGATTTATATCTAAAAATATTTTATGCATTGTCAGACCTCAGCTATCAGTCGCCTGTTGTTAGTAACTGATGACCGATAGCCGAAGACCGACAGCCAAATTAGAATGTCAAGCTAATGTTGATACCATAACGACGAGTGGTGGCCGACTGCAAACCCGGATCTTTTTGTGTACTTCTGCTTGAAGCACTATAGCCAGCACCATATTGGTCTAAGTCAAAGTCAGTACGTTCAGCGAAATACAATAAATTACGTCCGACTAATGAAACCGAAGCATTTCTAATGAATTTGTTATTGCCTAATAATCTTGCAGGAATAGTATAACCAATCACAACTTCTCTTAATTTCATATAAGTCTTGCTAATCAAATACGGCTCACCATATTGGAAGGCATTGTAAACACCTTGCATATAACTTTGAACAGTTACCGCTTTGGCATTTGGAGCAAATGATAATTCACTACTGTTTGCAATATTTCCAGTAGCATCATATTTAATTATACCACTCGCTACTACAACACCATCACCAACATAAGCTGGTACAGCAGTTTTAGTACCTAAAGCAGTACTTTGCCATTCTTTTAAACGAGCTTCTCCTAATGCACCCGTAACAGATTCCATCGCAGTACCCGAGTTTACTTGGTAAGCCCATACACGGTCGTTGATTACACCACCTACACGTCCGTCAACTTGGAAACTAAAATTGAAGTCTTTATAAGAAAACTTATTGTTCAATGCCCAAACGAAATCAGGGTTAGTGTATCCTAATAATTGCTTATTATTTGTACCAGTTGGAGGAACCAAAGGCACACCGTTTGATGAGTAAATTATTTTACCCTCGCTGTTTCTCAAATACTTATAATCATAATAACCATCTAGTCTGTCGCCAATATGGAAAACGTGGTCTGGCCCCGACAAGTAGATACTTGTTTCACCACCGTAGATTTCCTTCAACGTTTCTTTGTAAGTAGAGAAGTTCGCTAACACGTTCCAGTTTAAACCATTAGGATTTTTCAACACTGAACCATTTAAAGAAACTTCCCATCCGTTTTTCTGAGTTGTTACACCATTGATTGTATGGTTGTAATAACCCGAAGAAGAAGCGACAGGTAAAGGGAAAATCTGTGGACCGTTGATAGATGTAAAGTAAGTAGCATCTAAAGACAAACGGTTTTTCAAGAATTTCATATCAAAACCTACTTCATAAGAAGTAACTGAGAAGCTCTGTAATGCTGGATTAGCAATCGTCCCTGAATAATTGGCTATCGGTGTGTTGTTGTAAATAGAAGTATTGATGTTGTAGGAGTTTTGGTTATCATAGCTTGGGCCATCATAAGCAGAAACAATTTCAGCACCATAACCTATCAACCCACTAGAAAGCGATTGACCTGTAACGGCCTGATACGCTGTACCAATAGTCGACTGTGTTAAACCACCTTTTACATTAGCATACGAACCACGCAATTTGAAGAATGAAATTGCCTGAGGTAAATTGATATAATCTGAAACTACTGTACTCAACGAAACCGATGGATAGAAAATGTTACGGTTATCAGCAGGCAACGTAGAAAGTTTGTCAATTCTACCTGTTGTTCCTAACGTCAAGAAGTTTTTATAGGTAAAGTCTGCTGTATAATAAGCACTCGCTACTTCCATATCAGCACGGTAGTTATAGGCTTTTACAGGATATTTCGAGTTACTGAAGTCATATACGCCCGGTACAATCAGGAAGTCGGTAGATGCCCAGCTTGAGTTATAGCTATACGTTCTAAGGTTGGCCCCTGCGATAGCCGAAATAGTCAAGTCTTTCGTTACTGGCTTATTGAAACTCAACAAGAAATCAGAGTTGTTTTCTAATAAGTTTCTTCTGTCTTCACGATAATCACCTTGTCTTAAATCTGGTGTTTTATAGGTAATCATCGAATACGGCAACTTCTCTGTACGGAACTGATTCCAAGTAGTGATTTGTGTTCTTGCAGAAAAATTCAAGAATTCATTAATCTTGTAGCTCAATTTCGCATATCCATATACGTCAGTTTTTTTATGCTCACGTAGCCACTCATAAGCCATAAAATATGGGTTGTTTTCACGACCGTATTCTGCATAATACTGCTGAACACCTGGCTTACCTTGCGGACCTTTATAATAATCACGCATATCAGCAATATCCCAGCTACTAGAACCATACACGTTAAAAATGTAGGTATAGCCTTCTGGTCCTGAACTTGGCTCTGGAATATTTGGTGAGTTTTGAAGGCTTAAGTTAATATTTCCTTCTAATCTTAATCTATCTGTAAAGTTGTAGCCAGCATTGATATTGAAGTTATTAATATTCAATTTGGTATTTGGTGCCATCCCTTTTTGGTAGTTGTTGGCGATAGACAAACGCAAATCGTATTTCTCACCACTTGCTGAAAGAGCGATGTTATTTGTAGAGATAATTCCCGTTTCCATAAAACGAGCGAAGTTGTCTTTACCAACATTCAACCAAGGTGTTCCTTGACGGATACCTGTTACAGGGTCTACTGGCGAATTGTATTGTGGTACATTCTGTCCTTCAAAACGTGGCCCCCAAATATTCGTACGACGGAACTTACCATCTTCGTCATAAGTTTTGTTACCATAAGCATACTGATAGTTAACACCATAGCCATATTCGCTTTGACGAGTAGGCACAGCCAAGAAACTTGGTTCAGCCATTGTACTCGAATTAAAATCTACTTGAAACTGACGTTTGTCTTTCGAGCCTTTTTTGGTCGTAATCAAAATAGCTCCATTTTGTCCACGGAAACCATACAATGCCGCAGCATTTGGTCCTTTCAATACTGAATACGTTTCGATATCATCTGAAGAGATGTTCCAAGTATCAGAGTTGATAGGTACACCATCTACGACAAAAAGTAAATCAGAGTTACCACGAAGAATTAATTGCGGACGACCTAACATTTCAGCAGAAGAAGAAACTGTTAAACCTGCGATTTTTCCCGTTAAAGAGTTTATTGGGTTAGGCTCACGTGCTTTTACTAAATCTTCGCCTTTTACATCTTGTGTCGTGTAACCAATTGAACGAGCTTCCTTCTTAATCCCTAAGGCTGTTACTACAACCTCTTCTAATTGTCTGTTTTCAGGTAATAAGGTTACATCTAGTGTTGTACGATTGCCTACCACAATTTCTTGTGTAGCAAAACCAATGTAGCGAAATACCAACACCATTTTATCATTTGTCGCTGGCAATTTAAATACACCATTGCCATCTGTAGTAGTACCACGCGTAGTACCTTTGATAGAAATACTCACGCCTGGAATTACGTCGCCATTCTTTTCGATAACTTTCCCAGTTAGAACATTGTCTTGTGCCAACACAACATTACTTAACATCAGTAATGCAATGAAAAACAAGCTAACATGATTCAGTAAAATTTTATGTTTCATCTTGTAATAAGAGTTTGGGTTTGAAGTCACAAACTTAGTCCTGTCATATTACCTGCCCGTAACCTGAGGGTTATCTTAAACCATGGAAAAATGATTAAATCTTTAAGGATAATGTTGTAATGTTAGTGATATATTAATGCCCTATTTAATGGCGGAATAATGCTATTTCTAGTATAATAAATTAATCGGGAGGGAAAATTGATTCAGAAACTATGATAGTTTTATCAGAAGAAAAAGTATATATGTAACCTGAATTGATTAACTTCTTATAACCATAAATC
>NZ_JBWKYN010000199.1:0-10259 GCF_059423785.1 Arcicella sp. GW458-12-2-14-TSB2
GATAATTCATAAAGAAAAATTAACGTTTTCTTGACGTTTACCTATTCATAAAATTAGAATAAAAATCTATTTAATCAACACCTTCTTCGTGAATTTAGCAAGTTAAAATTGATTAAAATCATTCACTCTTTTTTTAGTCATATTTTTCCTTGAAAAATAATTATTCTACTTTTTAATCATAAATAAATTAAAAATAAGTGATACACAATAATATTTTTTTTATGCTATATTGCAAATAGTTATTTAACTTTTTGTTAAAATAACCAAATTAATATTAATCTTTTCTAAAAAACACATGAAAAAAATTTTTCTGCTTGTAATCCTTGCGGTGCTTGGATTTAAGGGGCAAATCTATGCCCAAGACAAAACGATTACTGGTAAAGTAACAGATGCTAAAGACGGTACAGCCCTTGCGGGTGCGTCTATTGTAATGAAGGGTAGTAAGCGTGGAACGGTTGCAACTAGTACAGGAGAATTTACATTAAAAGTACCTGCTTCAGTAACTACGCTAACGGTCTCATTTATTGGTTACATAACTCAGGAAGTACCAGTGGGTACAGGTGCTTTAAACGTGGCTCTTGTTGCTTCTAGTAATCAGTTAGATGAAATTGTCATTTCAACTGGTAGTAGAAACTCTAAAAGAACGATGACAGATACCCCCTTACCCCTTGATATCCTCTCTGCTGCTGATTTGAAGTCTACGGGCCAAACATCATTCGACAAAGCCCTTCAGTATCGTGTGCCATCTTTCAACACAGTGAACACTCCTGTAAACGATGCTACATCATTGCTTGACCCTTACGAAATCCGTAACATGGGCCCTAGCCGTACCTTAATCTTGATTAACGGTAAACGTAAAAACACAAGTGCTTTGATGTACATTCAGACTTCGCCCGGTCGTGGTGAATCTGGTGCCGACATTTCTGCTATTCCTCAGCAAGCAATTAAGCGTGTGGAGATTTTACGTGATGGGGCTTCTGCACAGTATGGTTCTGATGCTATTGCAGGTGTTATGAACATTATCTTAAAGGATAAATTTGATTATGGCTCGGCTACATTAACGATGGGAGTTACTGGCAAAGGGGATGGAAAACATGTTGGTTTTGCAGTAAACAATGGTTCTAATTTTGAAAAAGGATACATCAACTATACCATTGATTTTAGCCGTACTACTTTGGCAAATCGCCCTGGGGTAGTAAGTGCTGATGCAGAAGCGGATGCAAACCTTGGTTTTGATGCCCCTCTGGCACAAGTTAAGAGCTTCTTAGCCATTAAACCAGATGCTGGGAATATCAATGGTCAGCCAGAAAATACGGCTGCTAAATTCTTGGTAAACGGTGGCTATTCAGTAGGCGAAAAATCTGAGTTTTATTATACCGCTGCTTATGTCTATAAAAGAGTAAACAGCTTTGCCAACTATCGTACGCCTTATTGGAGACCTACTGATAATGGATTGCTAACACCTGCTGGTCAAACATATATGGGTTATGTACCTACTTTCCAAGGAGATTTGAATGACTACACGGCTACTGTAGGTGTTAAAAGTGAAACCAATGGTTGGAAAACAGATTTGAGCTTTACAACGGGCGGTAATAAGCAATTATACACTGTTTCAAATTCAGTAAACCGTAGCTTGGGAAAGAACTCGCCAACTTATTTCAAACCGGGTGGATATGAATTTAGCCATAACGTTGGAAACATTGATATTTCAAAACAAGTAAGTGATAAACTAAGCCTTTCATTTGGTTCAGAGTTCCGTGCTGAAACGTTTACTGTTTTTGTAGGTGATACTTCTTCTTATGTAGGTACTGGTGCTGATTCATTCCCCGGAACAACGCCCAACAATGCTGGTTCAAATAGTCGTTTTAACTTTGGTGGATATTTTGACGTAGCCTATGATTTCACTGATAAATTCTTGGTAAACGGAACAATACGTTCTGAACACTATAGCGATTTTGGTGATGCTACTGTTTACAAAATCAGTTCACGTTATAAAATAAGCGATAAAATCACATTACGTGGTTCATATTCTACAGGTTTCCGTGCGCCATTGTTGCACCAAATCTATCAACAACAAGCGCAGGCTAGTTTTGTACCAGGACAAGGTATTCAAACAAAAGGGGTTGTTAATAACGTAAGTCCACAAGCTTTTGCCTTGGGAGTACCAAAATTAACGCCTGAAAAATCTACAAACTTTACGCTTGGTTTAGGCTTAAATCCTACTAAAAACCTAAGTGTTACTTTTGACTATTACAACATTAAAGTTAAAGACCGTATCGTATTAGGTTCTGAAATTTCAGGTACTCCAGCAGGCAATACAGCTTTAGATAATATTTTGACATCTAACGGTATCGTTGCTGTAAGTTTCTTTGCTAATGCACTGAATACCACTACTTCTGGTCTTGACTTCGTGGTTTCTCAGAAAAACCTTGAATTAGGAATGGGAAAATTGGGTATCAACTTAGCGGGTAACTATACATTCGTAAATGAATACACTTCTATCAACAACCCTAAGGTAATTGCTGATGCAGGTAAATCTATTTTTGATAGAACACAAGACGCTTTATTATTCTCATCTCGTCCAAAATATAAAGTAATTCTTGGCTTCGATTATTTAATCAAAGGAATAAGTTTCAACTTGAACAATACGTTGTTCGGAAAAACACATTTCCACCAAAATGGTTTGGATGCTAATACAGATACTGAATTTACTCCAGCAGTAGTTTCAGACTTGTCAGTTAGTGTACCATTCTCTTCAAAAGTTACTTTCACATTTAATGTAAACAACATTTTGAATGTAATGCCTAAATGGGATTTTGTAGATGTTAAAACAGGGGTTAAAACACGTTATGATGTAAATAACAATGTGCCATCTGCTAAATATTATGAACAATATAATTTGATTACGTTCAATGGTCGTTATTCAAATGTTACTTATGATGGCTCACAATTCAGCCAATTGGGTACTATTTTCAATGCAAGTTTGAATGTTAAATTTTAAGAATGCTTAGTTACACAAAAAGCCAGTTGCTCATTGAGCGACTGGCTTTTTCTATGATAGCCCTCGAAAGTATGCTTGGAACTTGAATAGCTTAGAAGAAAATACCAAAGCTAACTACGCCCTTCACATAACTATTACTAATGATAGCAGAACTATAATCTTCTGTATTATTTAATACATATGGACTATAAGCTTGTTGTGTTTTTGCATAAAGTCCCGTCACATCAACATAAAAATCACCTGTTCTAATACCGATACCCGATGAGTAAATCATGGTAGAACGATTGACTGCATTAGAGCCTTGGTCAAAATTAAATGAGTACGGGCTAGGTTGGTAATTCACCCCTGCTCTTAAACTTAACAAGCCTAATCTGTATTCTCCACCCACTTTAACATTAAACACATTTTTTAAATCACTTTGTACCTTTTGAGTATAATAATTTAAATCGTCAGCAAGGTATTGGTCATTAGCAGTGGTACTCATTTTTGTACCACCATACGCTAGATATTCCACATCGGCAGAGATAAACCCTTTTTTAGCAAAGAAAAACGCTGCACCTATATTTAATTTAAGAGGAGTTCTTAATTGATAATTATCACTAAATGGCGTAGTATTTAACGTAGGCACTCCTGTTAAATAACGAGAACCATTTTTTTCAAGAATCCCGTATCCTAATTGTTTCAAACGATTAATAATACCCACAGTAGCATTATCGGTTCCGTTCGGCAATTCGATACCAACATTCGGTTGTCCTGCATTAGCACTATTTACATCAGCCTTTAGGCTAGAACTCAATGTCTCATCGATATCATACCATGTAGGCGTTGTAATTGATGCCCCCAAACGTATCATTTCATTTGGCTTTACGATTGCTCCAAATGTTAAATTAATTCCACTCCCGCTTGTTGAATAGAATTTAGATTGAGTCATTCCATTAAAAGCCGTATTATTGATGTACTGCTCATTGTATTGCGAGCGTGTTTCGTATCTGAAGCTTGGAATGCCTAAAGAAAACCCAATATAGGTTTTTTCATTAGGAGTACCTCCATAAGCAATTGTCCACTGGCTTGAACGCCCTGTCGATTCAAAAGAATATTTTTGGTTCGATTGTAGTGAACGTTCTGTAACCTGATAGCTTGTATTACCTTGAGGATCTGTAACTGGACCAATTAAGAACGACCAGTTATAAAGGTGTCTAGTCAAATCAAAATTCGGAGCTTGTGATAAAGCATTTACAAAATCACTCGAACCCAAATTATAATCACTTACCTCTCTGTTCACCTGATTAGCAAAAGCATCAGCAATTGAGCTTGTATTATTTCTTCCAGCAAACTGAATATTATTATAAAAAGTATTTTGTCGAGAATAATTGATTGACCATGACCCACGCCATCCCTCTTTATATTGAGGCTGGCTACCTCCAAATACTACACCGATATTAGCAATATTGAAATTGGTTTCGTTCGCTTTTGTATTTTGATTAATATAATTTGAAGTGTTTGAAGTGCTTTGGTAAGCTGGAGTAAAATTGAACTCTGAACGCGTATAAAAGCCTAAACCCGCTGGATTACCTATGGCCGAACTAACGTCTGCTCCTAAGGCCGAATGCGTGCCTCCTAAGGCTTGAAAACGTGCTGATCCTGTGGGTGCTGTTTGGCTAAATAATTTTGCTAAAGCATCGAAGTTATTGTCTTGGGCATTTGCGGATACAACTGATAATATCGAAAATGCAGCAATTAGACGAATAGGGATTTTCATATCTAATAAATTTTAAAGAATGTTATGGATTTATTGAATAAACACAACATTGTTAGCAAGTGAGCAAAGCAATTTGTAATTTAGACTAAGACATTCAAAACACCAAATGCCCTCATTTCTTTTTAAAGAATCTTTTCAATAAAACGTTAAAAAGCCTCACAAAGTACTTCTCTGTGAGGCTTATTGTTTATATTAACTTTTAGAATATTTTTAACGTGGACCACGTGAACCGCTAGAGCTAGATCCTCCTCCTCCGCCACCACCGCTTGAACCTCCGCTAGATGAACCACCCCACGATGAACTGGTAGTTGTTCTACTGCTGTTGTTTGATGATGAATTATTGTTAGACCAATTCCAAGCATTATTGTTAGTATTGCTACTACGATTGGTAGTAGTATTACTGCCAGTGCTATAAGCAGAAGTTGCTCTTTGTGGACGAGAATAATATCCATCGCTACCATTTGAATAGCTAGAATTAGTTCTTGCACCTCTTTGATTACCATTTGCAGTACTTCCGTTATTAAAGTTACCGTTATAAGCCGACTGTGAATAATTATCACGAGTACGTTTTACAGGCGCTGTATATCCCCCATTTGAATAGTTACCGTTCGCACCAGTAACAACCGAGCCATAACCATAATTATTATACACATAAGTATTGCCATAATACCCTCTACCACCGTAATAATTATACCCCCAAGGGTCATAAAAACTATTATATCCCCATGGACTGTATGCATATGAATTATACCCCCAAGGACTGTAGCCGAAACTATAGCTAAACATAGAGCCATAACCCCAACGACTACTTCCCCATCCCCAAGAATCATAGGCATAAGGAGAATAATATGGACTATAACCGTATGGACTCCAAGTATTATATCCATAACCAAGACCAAACGAAATACCTGGATTTGTATACCAGTTATTTACACCATAAGAATTGTAGTTATTGTAATTGCTATATGGAGTTTGGTTTTGATAATAGCTACGAGAATTCATCCAATTTTGTGAATAATATTCATCAGTGCTTTGTGATGTATTGTTGTTTCCTCTATATTCTGGGTTACGTGTAGCATATTCTTCTTCATTTTGAGAAGCATAGAGACTTTCTCGGCTAACTAATGAAGCAGGACGAGCTTCGCTAGCAGAAGCGTAGAGATCATCATACACCCCCGAAGAAGACGATTTAGCGACTTGCTTTGGGGAGCTACATCCCCAAACGGCACTTACCAACGCTAAGGCTGAAAAGAGTTTGATGGATTTTAGAATGTTCATGTTCTTGTATCGTTTAAGATTCTTGTTAATGATTTGGTAGATGATTTAATTGCTAAATACTGGAAAACCAGACCAGAAATTAAAATCAAGAAACAATCGGCTTAATTTTTGTGTCAAACTTACAACAAAAACTTATCTTTGCAACAAGTTATTCACGTCATTAACAAAATTATTTCTTGGAAAGTTGCAATATAAATTATTGATACTGAGATTATAATTTATAAAGCTTGGTATTTATAGGTATGACAATTTATAAAACCATTACCCCTATCTAAAGAACGTAAATAATGATTATTAATTATTTTATTTTTTAATTACCAATTTATACGAAATGAGCAAAAGCCTACCAAAACGTAGCGAAAATTATTCTGAGTGGTATAACGAACTCGTGAAAAGGGCTGATTTAGCCGAAAACTCTGCCGTCCGTGGTTGCATGGTAATCAAACCTTATGGTTATTCTATCTGGGAAAAAATGCAACGTGCTTTAGATGATATGTTTAAAGAGACTGGCCATACAAATGCTTATTTCCCCTTGTTTGTTCCAAAAAGTTTGTTTGAGGCTGAAGAGAAAAATGCAGAAGGATTTGCCAAAGAATGTGCCGTTGTAACGCATTACCGTTTAAAAAATAATCCTGATAAGCCAGGAAAATTAATGGTTGACCCTGAAGCTAAACTTGAGGAAGAACTCATCGTTCGCCCTACTAGTGAGGCGATTATCTGGAGTACTTATAAAAACTGGATTCAGTCATACCGTGATTTACCTTTACTAATTAACCAATGGGCAAACGTAGTTCGTTGGGAAATGCGTACACGTTTGTTTCTCCGCACGGCTGAGTTCCTATGGCAAGAAGGGCACACCGCTCATGCTACAAAAGAAGAAGCTGTAGCCGAAACAGAGCAAATGCTACACGTTTATGCCACTTTTGCCGAAGAATTTATGGCTGTACCAGTAATTCGTGGTAAAAAGTCTGCTAACGAGCGTTTTGCAGGTGCAGAAGAAACATATTGTATAGAAGCCATGATGCAAGATGGCAAAGCTTTACAGGCAGGTACATCACACTTTTTAGGACAAAACTTTGCCAAAGCCTTTGATGTAAAGTTTGTTTCTAAAGAAAACAAACAAGATTATGTTTGGGGTACATCTTGGGGCGTTTCTACTCGTTTGATGGGTGCTTTGATTATGGCGCATTCAGATGATGAAGGGTTGATACTTCCTCCAAAATTAGCACCTATTCAAGTAGTAATTGTACCTATTTTTAAAGGTGAAGAACAATTAAATTTAATTTCAAAAACGATTTTACCAATTGTAGCTGAATTGAAGAAAAAGGGTATTTCTGTTAAGTTTGACCATTCTGATAAACAGTCGCCGGGCTTTAAGTTTGCTGAATATGAACTAAAAGGCGTTCCTGTAAGGCTTGCGATTGGTGCAAGAGATTTGGCTAATGGTACTGTCGAGGTAGCTCGTAGAGATACAAAAGAGAAAAAGACCTATGCTATTGCAGACATTGTAGAAACGGTAAGTAGTTTGCTAGAAGATATTCAAGTAAACATCTATCAAAGAGCATTAACATTCAGGGCTGAAAATACTCATAAGGTTGATACCTGGGATGAATTCACTAAAATTTTAGAAGAAAACCCTGGGTTTATTGCAGCTCACTGGGATGGTACTTCTGAGACAGAAGAGAAAATTAAAGAACTCACCAAAGCTACTATTCGCTGTATTCCTTTGGATGCTGTGGAAGAAGAAGGTAAATGTATTCTGACGGGTAATCCTTCGACTAAAAGAGTGATTTTTGCTAAATCTTACTAACATCCGTTAGTATTTAAAATAACAAGCCCTCAGTTTACCTAAAAACCGAGGGCTTTTTTTCTTAGACGGACTGTTTTTGTTTCGTATAGTAGTTGTATAAACTAAATGATTAATGGGGTGTAAAGCCCTGTGTTCTTAGGTGTTTTTTAAGTTTTTCTTGATTCATTGTAAGCCTTTGATGTGAAATTGTTCTCAACATTCTTACTTTAATTCTTACTTTTAAAGCCATAGTTTCAGACTTGAGAGTATTTCTACCTCTCAAAAGTTCCTCAGTAATATTAACCGCAAGGATCTCAACTGCTTCGATATCTAAAGTGGTTATTGTGCTTAACATATACAGTAATCATTATTAAGGAAAGATGTATCTGTTCAAAATATTAATCAAAAGGTATCGAAAAAAAATTATGGGTTGGGTATGGTATGTTAGTAATACATTAGTTCACTTATCATTAATGGTTAGCTAGTTCTCTTTATATCAGATACGGATAAGAAGGCAAAAGAAGTAGTGGTTAACATTTGGTAAAATATATGTTTGCAAATATTGAGGGAACAAGTGTCAATATGTTAACATCTGGGTTCTATTTTAGTAGTATTTTAGAAAAAAGAACCAATTTTCGACTTTTTTGAGGAGATTTGATAGTTTTTAAGCACTTTTCAAGGATTTTCCGAGCACATCAAAACCTATAGCACTGCTAAAGAAAAAACAAATTTTGCTGCTGAGAGTTACGATAATTACTATTTTTCTCCTTAAACGCTGGAGATTTAAGGTTAGTTTTTAATTTCTTCCATATATTCAATAGGTGTTTTTCCTGTGTGTAATCTAAACACTCTATAAAAATTGCTCTTCGTAGAAAAGCCCGCTTCGTGGTATAATTGCTCAATTGTATACTTTTTAAGAATACCATCTTTTAATAATTGGATTGCATAGTTTACCCTCCACTCATTTTTATAATCTGTGAATTTTTTTAAAAGATGATAATTAAAGTAATAACTAAGATGGTGTATCGGAATGTTTAAAGTTTCTGATAATTCTATGATGGTAAAGTTATCATTTAGGTAAGGCTTATCTTCTAAAAAATATGTTTCAATAATAGCATTAATTTCAGCTAACCGAGCGTCATCTAATTTAAAGTTAGGCTTGTTGGGTTTCTCTATTTTGACTTCTGCTAGTGTGTCTTCAATAAAAAACTCTTCACCTTCATCTGAAATTCCATATAAAATTTTTGGGAAAAAGAATATTGAAACATTTAGTAAAAAATAAATGAAAATTGCATAATCCATCAAGTCATTAATAAATAACCCAGCGTTTAATGAAATGTCAAAATTATTTCTAACTAAAAGTGATAATGTTGCTAGGGTAATTGTTAAAACAATACTGAGTATTGAAAACACCCATAGCCACTGGAGGGTTGAGGTAAAAATAGTTTTTTGAAGTGAATGACCTTTAACATATTTATAAAGCAGATGTATTTGTGCAAGGCATAAGGCAAAATTGAATATGGGTCGTAAAACAAAGTAAAATTTAAAGTTAAATAAAAAAGTCGGTGCATATACAAATATATTATTGATATCATGGGTGATAAACTTTGCTATTTTAAGTTTATGCTCCATAGGAGCAATAATGAATGGGAAGGTCTCAATTAAACTTAAAAGGGCAGGTAAGATTATCAGAAAATCCCATTTATTAAATCTTACTTTTTTTAAAAGCATAAATTTCACGTACCAATAACCAAATGGGCGAACGAGGAATGATAATGGAATAATTATGCCATATAATAAAGCAACAAAAAAATCATCCTTATTCTTTAAAGTACTTAAATAGTACAAGGCAAAAATACCCATTGAAAGGAAATGAAGAGATAAAAAGATATTTGCCTTGTTTTTATTTTTTAAATAGGGGAAGCTGAATACTCCCACAATTATGCCGATAACGTACACAATTCTGACAATTTCAGATTTAAAATATTCTAGCATAATGCATTTGTTAACTTAATATCGAATATATCAACTTAAAAAAGAAGAAATAGGTCTTAAGTATATTAAAATATTGCAATATAAAACAATTTTATTCTAATAAATAGCTTGTATTGATGGGTATGTAAGCAGTTGGGAACTTAAAGTAAATACTTTTAGATAAATACTAATAATTAATCAGTAGGAATAGAAGAAATTTAGGCATTAATTTCTTCCAGAAATTCAATAGGAGTTTTACCCGTATGTAACCGAAACACACGATAGAAATTGCTTTTTGTAGAAAAGCCTGCTTCATGGTATAGTTGCTCGATAGTATATTTTTTCAAAATTCCTTCTTTCAATAGCTGAATAGCATAGTTTATTCTACATTCATTCTTGAAGTCTGAGAATTTTTTTAAAAGATGATAATTAAAGTAATAACTAAGGTGGTGTATCGG
>NZ_JBWKYN010000200.1:0-10169 GCF_059423785.1 Arcicella sp. GW458-12-2-14-TSB2
ATTGAATTTCAATCACAAATTTTAGCTTTAATAATTCTATAATTTTCAATGATACTTTTGTAAGTATTTTATTCTGAGGGTGTTATAAAAAAAATAAATCCCTTCCCCAAAGGAGAAAGGATTTACGGAAATATCCAAAAACAATCTCAAAAAATTAAATATTTTTATTTCTTTAAAACTACTACTGAGTTTACCAGATAACTATTTTTCTCTGTAATTAAATTATAAACTTTGTTTACTTTTCTAGTTCCAGCTTTGGTAATAAATACGTTAAACTTCTTGAACTTTCTAGTTTCATTTTCGTAAACAAATACACTTTGACCCACCTTTAAATCAGCAATAGTTGTTTTGCCATTTTCAGTAAAAATAGGGTGATTGCCTGTCGCTTCAAGTTCCTTTAATCGATACTTTACTGAAACTGATGCCGTAATCATCTCACTTGGATCTACTAACAATACCTTTACAATGTCAAATTCGTTGTTCTCGTGAATATCCACTTTTTCAACAATCGTAGGCTCTGCTATCTTTTTGTTGGCATTATATGATGTTACAAAATCGCCAACTTTCACTTCGCTAATGTTTTTGATTTCTCCATTAGCCATCGTTACTTTTGCTTCCGCAGGAAAGCAGTATTCATATTTGTCTTCTTCTTTGCCTTTTTCTCCAGCAACGCCCGAGAACTCTTTGGCTAAAACGAACGCAACACATGATGAAAAGCCTGAAACTGATTTTTCTCCATCTTTCAGATCATCAATATATTTACCCCACGTTTCTTTTTCTGCTAATGGATTAGGAACTACTAAACTGATTTTCTTCCCGTCTTTAGGCGTTGTAAAAATCATTAAATTGGCAATTTCTTTCATGCCAGCTACTTCTAATACTTTGTACAAGTAAATTCTTCTTTCTAAACCATCCGAGAACTTAAAAACATACGGAGAAGTGCTGTTGTCTAAGATAAAATTACCATCTTTTACATAAGTATCTTTGTCCAAGTTTTTGATAGCAATTTTCTTTACTGCTTCAAATTCGCTTAGTTTAATACCCATTTTTTCGCCTTCTTGTGCGAAAACGTTAATTGATAAACAAAGTAAGGTTATAAAATATATAATTTTCTTCATGCTGAAAGCTAGTTTTACGAGACAAAGCCTAAGCTCCATTTACTCGTTTATGAATTTGTGTTACTACCGAATTTGCTGACTCTAAAGCACCAGCCATCCAAGCTGTAAGGTGAGAGGTATGTTCCCCTGCTAAATAAATTTCATCATCTGGTTTAATGAGGGCAGGGTAGAAGCGTTTTCTCGCTGATTCACTGTATTCTGCCCATCCTCCCTTTGAATAATTAATTTTTTGCCAAGCTAATGAAAATGAGTTTTCAAATTCAGTTTTATACTGTGGATGAATTTTTCCACCTTGTTCTAATGCTGCTTTCTCTCTATCGGCTAAGCTTAGGTTGCCCATTTTTAACGCCCTATCGTGAAAGTTGTAATAACCTTTTAACACTCCTTTTTTACCCATAAAATTATATGAAGGATAAAAAATTTGTGTGATATCCATATTGGTTTTAGAAATCCCTCCGAATATGTTATCGTCTTCTTCCCAGAATCTTCTTTTAAATTGTAATCCGATTTTACCAGTATTCATATAAGGAACAAAATCAGCCGCTCTACGAATATCCGATGATAAATCAGACGTAATACCTTTTAAAACAGGCAAAGGGATGGTACAAATACAGTAATCGCCTAATATTTCTTTAACAGTACCCATTTTGTCTTTGTAAATAATTTTAACACCAGGCGAGGTTTTTCTTATTTCTTGTACTTCAGCCTGAAATTGAATTTTACCTTCTAATCGTTTGGCAAAAGCATAAGGTAAAGCATCCATTCCACCAACAGGTTGTAACATAACGGGTTGCTGATTGAAAGTATATTCACCAATATTTGAAAAAGCAGGATGAAAAAGCCCCGATTCAATAATGTCATGCAATAAATGTGGTGAGGCTAATTCAGGAGTTTGTTCTCCGTATCCACCTTGACGTTTATATCCATGACGTTCAGAACCTTTGTACTTTTTCATAATATCCAAATCGCCCTCTTCTTTTAAGTATACACTTAATTTTTCAAGGTCTTCTTTGGTTACTTCTTCGTCGAGTGCTTTTTTATCAATTGACTTTGATAACAATTCATAAGTATATCCACGCACGTCAGCATGAATTTCTCTTATTTTAATGGGTTTGTTTGATAATTTACCAGTTCCTTCTGAATAATAATAAGCTCCTTCATTTACGTTCATGAATATCTCCAAGGGGATATTAAATTCACGACAATAGTGTAAAGAAAGCGTATGATTATGTGGAATTCTGGCTGCTCCACCATTATAATAGAGACCTTTATCAAACTTACAAACTTGTGTTGACCCTCCAATCTCAGTTTCTGTCGTTTCCCCTCTTACTGTCCAAACTCTTCCCCCGGGGCGACTTCTTGCTTCTAAAATGGTGACATCATATCCTAATTTTATTAATTCATAAGCACTTGACATTCCAGCTAAACCAGCACCTAAAATAACAATCTTTTTATTAGCCTTATTCCGCTGTAAATTAAGTGGTTTTGCATTGGCTTCAGGTATTAAGCCGAAGCCGAGCATGGTTAGGTAACTGGCAGAGCCAGTTTTTTCGATAAAATCTCTTCTTGTCATCTGTCGCAAATTAGTAATTCCTTGTGAGAATTAAACAAACACGCATTTTCACAAGGAATTACAGAACTAAGAAATAACCTTGGTAAAGGCGTCGGCAAATGCCTTCATTTCGTCCATAGTTCCGATTGAAACTCTGCACCAATGTTGACGATCAAATTCCCATTTTCTAAGCATGACACCTTCTGCTGTCATTTTTGATAGCATATCAGAGCCTTTCATTTTTAGTGGGAAAATCACGAAATTGGCAGATGACGGTATGTATGTATATCCAGCTTTGGTTAAGAATGAATACAAATATTGTTTTGACTCTTCAGTATTCTTTAAAGTCAATTGTTGAAATTCTGTATCTTTAAATGCTGCAATAGCTGCGGCAAAAGAAGGAACAGACATATCAAAACCACCAGAGCAGTATGGTTGAATCATTTTCAGAATCTCTGGTTTAGCAATCGCATAACCACAACGTAACCCTGCAAAAGCATATAGCTTAGACATCGTACGCAACACTAAAACATTTTTACCTGCTTTCACCGCTGGAATCATTGAAGCTGTTTTAGGGTCTTTGGCGTAATCGATATAGGCTTCGTCTGAAAGAACAGTGATTTTGTCTGAAACCTTATCAATGAAAGCACTAAATGATTCAGAAGGGAGTACCGCACCAATTGGATTATTAGGATTGGTAACGTATACCAAGCTTTGAGAACCATTAATTCTGGCAGCCGTAGCATCTAAATCGTATTGATAATCTTTGGTCAAGGGTACTTTTTCCATTGGTACTCTTTCTTCATTGCCAGAAATATAGCATGGGTCACCTACCAGAATCTTTCCTTTTTGCCCATAAGCAACTAAAGAAGCGGTAAGTAACTCTGAAGAACCAGCACCTAATAAAATATAATTTTCAGGAACACCCTCTTTTTCGGCAATCGCTTTGATTAAATCACCACGAAGTTTGAAAGCATATCGGTTTGAATCACCGATGGCACCTATTAATGCTTGTCTAGTTTTTTCTGATGGCCCCCAAGGGTTTTCGTTAGCACTTAGTCTAACAAGCGTTTTGGCAGGTACAGGTATATTAGAATATTCTTGTTCTAGTAAAAACTCAGGGAGAAGGCTATATTGTAGTTCTTGTCTAACTACAGGGCTAGCAGCAGCTTTTTGGATGAATGCACTGGCTGTACTTAAACCAGCGGTTGCAAAAAGACTTTTTTTAAGCCAGTTACGGCGATTAAGATTTGATGACATTTCACACAACGTTTAAGAGTGAATGAATTGATTTAATGATGAAGTTAATAAAGCTTATTACAATACTCAATTAAAACGCTACAAGAAAATTATCTGAACTCCTACGGGGTGATTAACCCCGTAGAATTCGGAAATTGATTTATATAAGTTGATGAAGTATGATTGTTGTACTATTTTTATTTAAAGGTAATTTAAAGTTTTTAAAATCAAAATTGATTTGTGTAATTTTTTCGTTTAAAAATGTATTGATAAATGATAATATATTTAAAAACACTTCTTTTTTCGGTGATAAAATTACTAATTATTTAAATTACTTTGCAAAAGTACATAAAATAAGTTTTTATTTAAATAGAGGGAAACACTCATTTATATAAAAAATGTTGTACAAAAATAATATTCACAACTTCAACCTATAGACTTTCTTGATACGTTTTGTTATTTAACGGATGCTCTTGATAGGCGTGTAAAGGACTGACCTTTATAACTACCACTCCAATTGAGAGGAATGCTGTTCCCAGATACTGGTGCAGAAAGTCCTAGGGCTAGCCAAGTTTTCTCCACACTTATTTTGCCCTTAGCATCCGTTGTTAGCTCAGCCACCACAGCGCCAGTATTACGCAAAGTGATAGTGATTTTAGTATTGGCTACAGGAAGCGAGTCAATTCCTTTTTTATAATCCAAAAGATTCGTCTTGTCTAATTCAAGGATTCTTGCGGATAAAACCACGTTTCCAGTTTTTGTATAGCTAATAGTTGGCTCGGTAGCAAAATCTCCAGGAGCGGTTCCATCAATAGCTACTAAAACAGGTGATACTACTCTTGGTACAAAAGGGTCGTCTACGTTTTTACAAGATACCATCGTTAACAATGCAAAAAGAGCTATTAGAATAATTGGGGGTAATTTATCTATGTGTTTCATGATTGTTCTAATTTAATGTTTAATTCAACTACTGATTTTGCCTTATTTTTCTGCCCACCAAAGTTTAGTTTTCATATCATTTGGTCCGCCGTTTAATTTTTCACCTTCTGCCACATTTTTAGCATTCAACGAATATTCAGAACCAGGATAAGGTAATCTTGTTGGAATGATTGCATTATTTTCAAAAACAGCTCTAGGGTCAGGCGATGGCATAACAGGATACCCCGTTCTGCGATACTCCGTCCAAGCTTCAATACCTTGTCCGAATAATGAAATCCACTTTTGGTCCAATATTTTTTCACGTGTCGCTGTACCCAACTTTGTAATTAAATCGCTAGCGCCTGTAATACCAAATTGTGAGAATGAGGCCGTAATACCTTTTTCAAAATAAGATTGGGCATCACCCGTAATATCACCATCAATGCTAGCCTCCGCCAAAATAAATTGCAATTCAGAATAGGTCATGATTACTTCGGGCGAAGCCGCAGCCGTAAAAAATGTTCCGATGGTTGAACTACTTTCAAGATAAGTAGTAGCGATAGCATCTGGCAAGCCATTGGCATGACCTTCGTATTTACCTGATTTATTAGGGTTACCAAATACTTTAATTCTAGCATCGCTCACACCATTCATTTTATCAACAAGTGTTTTACTTAAATTCCAATCGGTTCTACCATCTTGGATAAGTACCTGATTCCACTCGTTATTACTTGGTAAAATAGTAGTACATTTCAAGGAAGCATTATCATCGTTGCTCGTAAAGATTGGGTATTTTGTAGCATCTGATAAAATTTCACGCATGATTGCTCTTGACTCAACCGATTTTTTAGCGGCCTGACGGTTTGCTAAACGCAAACGTAATGAGTTAGCAAATTTTTTCCATTTCAATATATTACCACTATAAAGAATATCACCAGAAACCGCTGGGCCAGCTACATTCAATTTTTCATTGGCTACTTTCAAATCTTCAAGCATTCCTGCGTAAACTTTTTCCATAGAATCGTAAGCAGGCGTATATACAGGGTCTGTTGCTGTACCTTTTAATGCCTCGCTATAAGGAATAGCGCCCCACATATCAGTGATGATAGAGAATGTCCAAGTACGCATTACCAAAGCAATCCCTTCATAGTTGGCGTTCGGAGCAGTCCCTTTTTCTCCAGAAATAACCATGATTCTGTTGAAGTTTGATTGTGCGTCATTAAAAAAGCCTTTCCAGTTGTTTAATGGCAATGCTTGCGAAATACCGTAGTTGTCACCTTCGTTTGAATAAATATTTCTTGTAAGATGTTGTATCCACAGCGCAGCACCATCCAAGTTTATTCTTTCAAAACGGGTTCTATGTCCCCAGTAGCGGTCGATAGAACTTTCAATACCTGTTGGTAAAAGAAACTGAGGGGTAATCGACGAGGGATTGTTGGGATCAACATTCATTTTGTCGAAAGTACTTGTGCAAGACCCTGACCCTAAAATAATGCAGGCAGCCAGCAGGTATATTTTGCTATATTTTCTCATGTTATAATAATCTTTTTAAATGAATCTGAGCTTTGTAAATTAGTTTCAATACAACCCTCAGAATGATTAAAGTTTATCGTCAGGTTGTGCCTAGAAGCTAAAAGATAAGTTAGCGCCTAAACTTCTTGTTGAAGGTAATTCTCCGTAACCAAAGCCTTGCTTGTTACCACCATTTGCATCAATTTCTGGGTCTTGGTGCGGATGATTTTTGAATATCATCAAGACGTTACGACCAACTGCTGAAATTTTTGCTGATTGGAATCCAAGCTTTTTAACAAGGGCTGTAGGGAGCTTATAGCCGAATGATACCTCACGAAGTTTTACATAGCTACCGTCA
Source organism: Arcicella sp. GW458-12-2-14-TSB2 (assembly GCF_059423785.1). NCBI lineage: Bacteria > Pseudomonadati > Bacteroidota > Cytophagia > Cytophagales > Flectobacillaceae > Arcicella > Arcicella sp. GW458-12-2-14-TSB2. The sequence continues at coordinate 6,698 of NZ_JBWKYN010000200.1, forward strand.
AAAATAGCGGCTTCATGATAACGACGTGGGTTGTTATAGCCATAGTATTGGTTGGCACTCACGATGATGTCGTTGGGTGCATATACCTTTGTTCCATCTGGATTAGTAGATACTACCATAACGCCCTTGCCAATTACGCCTTCTTCACGACCAATGGCTGTTTCTGCATACTGACCCGTCCAACGTGCATTAGCCGTCCCTTCATCGAAAATATCACCCCCCATACGTACATCAATCAGCGTAGCTAATGAGAAGTTTTTATAAGAAAATGTGTTAGTGAAACCACCTATCCAATCAGGCTGAATATTACCTAATATTTTTTGCGTTGTTGAAAGCTGTGGCAAACCATTAACCATCAGTAATTGTCCGTCTGGAGCTCTCTCAAAACCATAGCCGTACAATGTTCCGTAAGGCTGTCCAACCCTAGCTTCGGACGTTAAACCACGACGCTCATTTAGAACATAGGTAGTCAAGCCTTCTGCTAATTCAACTACTTTGTTTCTGTTACGAGCAAAATTAAAGCTTACGTCCCAACCAAAACCATTCGATAATTTTAGTGGAGTACCAGAAAGGGTAATTTCAATACCAGAGTTGGTGATTTGACCAGCATTCAAAATACGGGTATTGTAGCCCGAAGCTTTTGAGATTTCTACACCAAGAATTTGGTTCTTGGTTTTTTGTTCATAATAGGTAAGGTCTAAATTTAATTTGCCTTTAAACAAGCGGAGGTCTAAACCAGCTTCAAGTCCAGTAGTAATTTCAGGCTTAAGGGTTGAGTTAGAAATAGTAGTGTTTTCTGCAAATTCAGGCGTCGCTCCGTTCCATGAAGTACCTGCACGATAGGTTTGAGAAAGCTGATAAGGGTCTGCATCGTTACCTACCTGTGCTAAACTGAAACGAGCCTTACCGAATGAAAGTACATCGCCTTTTATTCCTTCTATCAAGTCTGTAAACACAGCACTCAAGGAAGCTGACGGGTAAAAGTATGACCTATTGTTGGCAGGAAGTGTAGATGACCAGTCGTTACGAGCGGTTAAATCTAAGAAAATGGCATTTTTAAATCCTAAATTAACAGAACCAAAGGCACTTTGTACTTCACTTTTGGTGATAGTCGAAGCAATGGTGTTTTGACTTGGTACGGCATTCCCAGCATTATACAATCCATCAATTACTAATTCACCTACATACAGGTAATTCCTTTTATAATAGTTTGTTCTTACGATTCCTCCAACTTGAGCATTAATAGAGAAGTCTTTATTAACGTTTGTATTATACGTTAGTATCGCATCTGTGTTGGTTTCTTGTCTACGAAGTACTTCCTCTGAGAAACGACCAGGGGTGCGGTTCCCATTTCTTACCCTTTCAAAATTGACAATGTTAATACGGGTATCAGACCAAACATCAGTTCCTGTTCTTAGCATTACACTCAACGAAGGCAATATTTTGTAGTTGAAGGCGATGTTACCCACTAGGCGATCTTTGTCATTAGAATACGGCAGTTTTTCTTGAGTATAATATGGGTTAGTAAAGAAAGTATGTTGCCAGTTTGGTGGGTCGCTATCAGGTAGTTTTCCTGCAACGGCACGCTGAATATGTGTACCAGTGTACGACTGCCAGTCACGTAGTTGGTCCCACGAAACATGTCTATGCGACCAGATAAATTCCTGTCCAGAAGCATAACTACGGTTATCAGCCCAAGACTTAATGTATTCGGCAGATAGTGTTACATTAAATTTGTTTGTAAAGTTGTACCCAGAGTTGAATTTGAAGTTATTACGGTGAAAATCATTGAAATACATAATTCCTTTTTGGTCAAGATGACCTAATGATAATCGGAAATTACCTTTTTCATTACCCCCTGATACAGCCACATTGTTTGTAAAAGCCGTACCAGTTTGCCAGAATTCTTGGTAATTATTAGGTTGCGGTGTAAGCGGTGCAACATCTTTGCCTGTCCACCATTGACGCACCAAACGACCATCCATTGGCGCACCCCAGCTTTCGTCTGTACCTTCAGTACCACTTAATGGAGCATTTGGACCATACGCAGCTCTGTATTGAGCAATCTCTGTAGGGTCTGTGATAGAACCACTCCACCCATCATTATACCAAGTACGATAGCCGTTACCACCCCCATAAGTATTTTGAAAATTGGGTGAAATAAAAGGTCTTTCTGCTACAAAATTTGAGTTTACTTCAACCCCGATTCCTTTCATCCCACTACCATTTTTGGTAGTAATCAAAATAACCCCATTGGCTGCTCTAGAGCCATAAAGCGCTGCCGCATTTGGCCCTTTTAAAACCGCAATATCTTTGATGTTATCAGGATTTACTTCTGATAATCCTGAACCAAATTGTTTGTCGAAAGATTGTTGAATAGGTACGCCATCAATAACGACCAAAGGTTGGTTATTACCAGAAACGGATGAAGAACCACGAATCTGGATAGTAGCAGCAGCCCCTGGCCCTGAGCTAGTATTTACCCTGAACCCTGCTATTTTACCAGAAAGTCCATTAGCTACGTTTGAAGACCTTGCTTCTGTAACACTCTCACCTTTAAGTTGTTGTTGTGAGAAACCCAGTGCTTTTTTGTCTCGCTGAACACCTAGAGCTGTAACAACTACTTCGCTGAGTTGCATAATATCAGGTTTCATTTTTACAGAGATGGATGTCTGCGAACCCACGGGAACTTCATAAGGAGCCATGCCTACGAAAGTAAAAACCAATACATCTTTAGATTGACACGCTATGCTAAATTTACCTTCACTACTTGTATTTGTACCACTTGTAGTTCCTTTGATTAATACGGTTACTCCGGGCATTGGAGCTCCATCTTCAGAAGAAGTGACTATACCTGTCACACTTTGTTTTTGAGAAAAGACTGTGGACGAAACCAACAGTATTCCCCATAAGAAGAGTAAAGTTTTGTTCATAAATATTAGTTGTTATATGGTTGGTAATCTAATAATGCAATCGTGATTCAATAATGGCAATAGCATATCAGGCCAGAGATTTTGACATCAAAGGCAACGGTAAATTGGTAGTTGAGATTTTTAAATCAATACGAACATACACACCACTTTGTAAAGGAAAGTGGGGAATAGTGATTTAATAAAATAGTATAAGTTGAAGCGTTGTTTTTGGAAAGTACTATAAATAAAGGAATTAGTTAGTTTGACTTTTGGAAGTCGGGAAATGGTATTCTTTTAGTTTGCTGGTTTTATGTATGAGAAATTATACTTAATGTAAAATTCAAAGAGTTTTATAGAAATGCTAAATAACCATTTTTTATTTCGCTTTTTATTTATTTCTAAGTACGATTATAATGGATTTATTTAAAATACCAAACATAATTCCATGAATTTTTCAAATACAATGTCAAAAAAATATTTTATTATTTAAAATTTTATAATAAATATAATGTTTCTAAGAGGAGTTAAAAATTTATTTAATAAAATGATAATTCTTATTT
>NZ_JBWKYN010000201.1:0-10005 GCF_059423785.1 Arcicella sp. GW458-12-2-14-TSB2
AAAATATTTTAATTGTTTAAATAACGTGAATTCTGTAAATTGAAATAAAAAATCAACAAATATGAGGTCAAAACATTTACTTACTTTATCAATCTGCTTAATAGGTTTAGGGGCTTGTAAAACTACACAACCCAACCAACAAAATACTTCTCTTCAAAAACCAGTTGAAAATCAAGGCTTTTATCAATTCAGTAACGAAGACCCCAATGCCTCGCCTTTCTTTGCTAAAAAGGCATCTGTATATGCCAAAAACGGAATGGTAGCGGCTACTCATCCAGTTGCGTCACAAGTTGGTGTTGATATTTTAAAGCAAGGAGGGAATGCTATCGATGCGGCAGTAGCTACGCAGTTTGCTTTGGCAGTGGTTCACCCAGCAGCAGGCAATATCGGGGGCGGAGGTTTTCTGGTTTATCGTGATAAAGACGGCAAAACCTATACGTTGGATTATCGCGAAAAAGCACCTGAGCATGCAAGCAGGGATATGTATTTAGATGAAAACAAGAATATAAAAGCAGGGCAACCTAGTTGGCTGGGGCATTTAGCTAGCGGCACGCCTGGTTCTGTAGATGGTTTAGAGCAAGCCCATAAACGATTTGGAAAGCTTACTTGGAAGCAAGTATTGCAACCAGCGATTGATTTAGCTGAAAATGGTGTAAAATTGACTGCGCGCGAAGCTAGAGGATTAAATAATGTGAAAGCTGATTTGCTGAAGTTTAATCCGACAAAAAAGTATTTCATGAAAGAAGACACTGCAAAGTGGGTGGAAGGAGAAATACTCATTCAAAAGGATTTGGCAAAAACACTTAAATTGATACAGGCGCAAGGAAGAAAAGGCTTTTATGAAGGCGAAACGGCTAAATTATTACTAGCTGAAATGAATCGGGGAGGAGGAATTATTACTCAAAAAGATTTAGATAGTTATCATTCAGCTTGGCGTGAACCTGTAGTTGGCAATTATAAAAACCTAAAAGTAATTTCGATGCCACCACCCTCTAGCGGTGGAATCGCTTTATTACAACTCCTAAAATTTGTTGAGCCATATCCTCTTCAAAAATGGGGTTGGCATAGCGACTCTACCACACAGGTAATGATTGAAGCTGAACGTCGGGTATATGCTGATCGTTCAAAGTGGTTGGGTGACCCTGATTTTGTAAAAGTACCTCAAAAGGAATTATTGGAGGCCGAATATTTAAAGAAACGCTGGCAGGATTTTCAGTTTGCGCAAGCAACTGACAGCAAAATGGTAAAAGGAGGAGATATTACAGGGTATGAAAGTCCTGAAACTACCCACTCATCTTTTGTCGATAAAGAAGGAAATGCAGTATCCATTACTACTACTTTGAATGGCTCTTATGGAAGCAAAGTAGTTGTAGACGGAGCAGGCTTTTTAATGAATGATGAAATGGATGATTTTTCTATCAAGCCGGGCGTTCCAAATGTGTATGGATTGATTGGGAATGAAGCTAATGCCATTGCTGCTAACAAAAGAATGCTATCATCTATGACGCCAACGATTGTTGAAAAGGATGGTAAACTTTTAATGGTGTTAGGCACTCCGGGTGGTTCTACTATTATCACTTCTGTTTTTCAAGTGTTTTTAAATGTAGTGGAACACCGAATGTCTATGCAACAGGCGGTTGATGCTCTTCGTTTCCATCACCAATGGACGCCCGATAGAACTACTTTTGAAGAGGGAGCTTTCACAGAAAAAACCTTGATGAGAATGCGTGAAAAGGGATATAAATTGGATTCGCAGAAAAATACTATAGGTAGGATGGATTGTATTTTGGTATTGCCAGACGGTATTTATGAAGGTGGAGCAGATGTAAGAGCAGATGATACAGCGGTGGGTTATTGAGAAAGATTCTTTATCATTAGCGAGGGACTTAAGTCCCTCACTAGTGATGAATGATATTTCTTAATTTTATTCCGCTAAACCAAAAGCTTCTGCAAGTAACTCAAAAGAATGTAGCCTATCTTCTTTATTATCTGTTAACGTCGATACCATTATTTCATCAATATCAAATTCATTGGCTAATAGCGTTAATCTCTCTTTTACCTCATCTTTTGTACCTGATATTATTCTGGTACTATTTGCTTTAATTCGAGCAGATTCTGACAAAGAAAAATCATAATTCTTTATTTCTTCATAACTAGCAAACTGATCAAACTGCCCCTGTTCAAATTTAACTAGTGTATAATCATGGAAGTGTCGCATTTGTCTAGCTTTTTCTTCTGTATCCGCACAAATCACTGACAAGGCGAGTAGTTCTTTGGGCTGAGTAAATTGTGAAGAAGGAGTAAAGCTTTTACGATAATGTTCGACAATATCTGGATTTACATGGCCATTGATAAACTTGGCAACTGCTAAGCCCATTCCAAACTGAGAGGCAATACCGCTACTTCCTCCACTAGAACTTAAAATCCATTGCATAGGAATAGTAGAGGCCAGTGGAATAGCTAACAACCTTCCTTTTGAAGTAGCAGCACTATCAGTAAAAAAATGCTGAAGATGGCTCAATTGCCTTAAATAACTTTCTTCTTTAAAATCATTCGAGGGATTCAACAAAGAAGCTGTGATAGTATCTCCACCCGGAGCTCGCCCCATGCCTAGGTCTATTCGCCCTGGGAAAAGTGTTTCAAGCATCCTGAAATTTTCTGCAACTTTCAACGCACTATGATTAGGTAACATTATTCCTCCAGAACCAATTCTAATACGATTAGTTTCGTCTGCGAGTTTTACCATCAATACTTCGGGCGTCGAACCCGCAATAAAAGTTGAATTATGATGTTCGGAAACCCAAAAACGATGATAGCCTAATCGCTCGGCTAGTTGAACTGTTTGAATGGTTTCTTGAATGGCTTGAAGGGCTGTACTGTTTGGGTGTATGATTGATTGGTCTAATATACTTAATTTAATCTTTTTCATTTGAGCTGAAGTTTATTATTATCATTTCTGTGTTATCAGATAATAACGAATTTGTCCAACCATTGATTCAACTATCTTTTTAATTAATAATAGAGCATTATAGGTAAAGCTCTCTTATTTGGTTAGCCTCTGGCTGTAATCTCATGTCTAAATGTCGTCATATTTATTCTCTAATTATTAAGAAAGGAATAACAGCTCTACTCTAGGCAAGGTTATAGAGGCAACAAAGCCTATTAAAAATAAACTAGGAGCCAAGGGGACTAAAAACATCCCAATAAATACTTAATGGTATGGCTGTTATTTTTATAGTATGCTGCTGCAAAATATTGTTCATTTGACAGTTCTTTTAATCCATAAAAGAAAAAACACACTTAGGAAGCGTGTTTTTTAACTGTAATTACATATTGTTTGTATGTTGGTAATAATATTGAATTGCTTGTATGAGACTACTGTGGCGGACAGTAGTCCCATCAAGCCTATTATAATAGCTACGACAGGATAGTTTAATAATGGGTTTGTTAATTAAATAAAGAGATTAGTTGTTCATAAGGAGCTTTCTCAAAGTCATGCTCAATGGTTACTTCAATAACATTGTAGTTTGATTTTTTGAGGAGAGGAGTAGGGTCAAAAGCGTTTTTTGTTTGTTTTAGCTGATAGTTTTTAGCAATATAAATTTCATCTACATGGTTTGCTTCAAGGAAGTTCCTCATGGCATTAGTGTTGTGCCCATGAAATAATTCTATATTGATGTATTTGATTTTACCCTCAAATCTATTACGAATTATTTCTAGTGCTTCCTTAAACTCGTTGGTCATGTATGACGATACTATCTTTTTTGGGGTATAAAATAATAATTCTGTGATAGAATCATTCAGATATTCAGCATGTAATAGTATTACCTCAATAGTATCTTCACTATAAGGCTCCAACGCAAGTTTCAGCGTATTGAGCGATGCAACACGAAAATCAATCGGAATTAAAATAGTTTTTTTCATCACTTGTCTTTTAGATGTTGTGACAAAACTATTTTGAGGAGATTATAAACTTTTAAGAATGAGATTAGAATTCGATTAGAGAAGAAATGAATCTTCCATAAGAGGGATTTTGATTTGAACTTTCGTTCCTACATTTACTTGAGAGCTAACGATTAAGTTGCCTTTGTGCAAATGAATAATGTTTCTAGTAAGGGGCAAGCCGATGCCATAACCTTCGAACAAGGTCGTATTGGATGCTCGGAAGAATGGGTCATAAATAAAGGCAAGTTCAGCATCGGGGATACCAATGCCTTGGTCTTCAACCATGATAATTACTTGCGAATTGCTCGATGCAATATGAACAGTGACGGGTTTGTTGTTAGAATATTTGCAAGCATTATTCAAGATGTTAGCAAACGCAAGGTGTAATAATTGTTGATTGCCCCTTACTTTTAGTTTTTTGGGGTCTTCGGGCAAGAGACGTAAATCAACAAGGATTTTGTTATTAGGGTTTAGCTTATCAATCAAGCTTTTACTCACCCATATTATTTCATCTATACGAACTTTCTCAAAAGTTATTGTTTTGCCTTTATACCCTGTTTGCGCTAAGAAAAGTAAGGATTTCGTGATTTCATTTAACCGTTCGGCTTGTTGAAGGATATTTTTGAGGGCAGTAGAATATTCTTCAGAAGTGCGAGGCTTTAATAAAGAAAAATCTGCTTCGCCGATAATGGTAGTGAGGGGAGTGCCAAGTTCGTGTGAGGCGTTACTAATAAAATTCTTTTGTGTTTCAAAAGCCGTTTCAATACGGTTGAGAAGTTCGTTGAAAGTATTAGTTAATTCGCTTATTTCTATGCTTTTATTGATGTTGTTTTCAAGGCGAAGATGGATGTTTTCAGTGCTGATTTGTTTTACCTTATCCGTGATTTCTTTGATGGGGTCGAAGATATGTTTTGAAAAATAGAACGAAAAGATAACCACAATCAAAATCACCATTGAAATTCCTGCAATCAATACAGACCTTAGAAAAATCAAATGGTTTAAGGCGTAATAATTTTCTGCTGAAACAATCACAAAATATAGTTTATTGCCTTTCTTGTATTGCGAACCAGCAATGAATAAATTTCCTTCTTTTTCCTTGTAAGTATCTGCTTTAGAAAGCGAATTCAAAAAATGAATTGGCAAGGTATATTTATCAGCAATTTGTTCAAAATCAGCATTAGGTGTAATTTCAATCAGGTATTCCTTCTCTTTTTCAAGCTTCTCTAAATGTTGATTTCTTAAATTTTTTAAATATTTAGCATTGAGCGTTCCAGAATTTAAACTGTATTGAGCAGATATTCTTACACGAGCTTCGAGCCTTTTATAAAAATCAACATACGAATATTTATCCAGAAAATAGTAAATAGAGAGACCAAACACAACAACGATTGTGCTACTCAACAGCCCTAATATGATTGCTAATTTGGTTTGTGTTTTCATTTTTCTTTGAGTACATAACCCATTCCCACAACGGTATGAATGAGCTTATGTTCGAAATCGCCATCAATTTTTTTCCTGAGGTAATTAATATACACATCCACCACATTAGTACCCATATTAAAGTTGATATCCCAAGCACTTTCCAATATGTCTATTCTTGAAAGCACTTTGCCTTTATTTTTTATCAAAACTAATAATAAACGATATTCAGTGGCAGTCAAGGATATTTTCTGGTCACCTCGCGATACCGTTTTGGCATCATCGTCAATGATTAAGTCTCCGATAGTGTATGTGACTCTTGCCTTATCGTCTGGAATATTATCGATATAAGAAGTCCTTCTCAGAAGTGCATTGATTCGGGCATATAATTCGATGAATTTAAAGGGCTTTACCAGATAGTCGTCGGCTCCAGAGTTTAAACCCAAGGCAATGTTTTCAGAAGTGCCAAGGGCTGTTAGAAAAAGAATTGGTGTTTTGATATGGCGTGAACGTAATTCTCTGCATACTTCGATTCCATTTTTATCGGGCAACATAATGTCTAAGATGATGAGATCAAAAGAAGATTCAGCAGCCATGCTAAGAGCAGTATTGCCGTTTAGGGCTACAGATACTTCAAAGTTTGCTTCGTCTAAGCCTTTTTTCAAAAAGTCAACAACGTTTATTTCATCCTCTACTAAAAGTATTTTTTTATTCATGGTTCATTTCATTCATCCTAATTATAGCCTATTTCCGAAGCATTACTTTCTTCGCTTTTCTGATTTTCATCGTAGCATAGAAACGAATTTTCTCGTTATGAATTATCCATCCGCCAAAAGCACCTATTAAGCTACCGATAGAAATATCTATAAAACGTGTTACAAAGAGTAAATTTGGCTCCTGTATTAATGGATTTGCGGCCTCAGCTAATAGTATCGTCATAGGTGTGATAAAAATAACAGCCAAAGCGTAATGTCTTACTATTAATACCTCAATAATGAATTGGAGTAGGATAATACTAATACAAATACTAAGAGGAGCATTAACAATTGAGAGGATAACCCAGCAAAGCCCTAAGCCCAAAAAAGTACCTAAAATACGATGGACTACTCTTTCCCAGATATGGTAGAGCGTTGCACCTTGCATGACAGCAAGGCAAGAAATGGGTATCCAATAGGGATTTTGAAGTTTTAATACATGTCCAATCAACATTGAAAAAAACATGAAAAATCCAATAATCAATGCTTCAACTAAATCGGTGTATTTGCTTTTAACTAATAGCTCAGCAATAAGGACAGCGTCTTTTTTAGATCGTTTATTTTTCACTAAAAGGCTATAAATCAGTGCTAAAGTGCAAGCCAACATTGTTCCCATTGCTACCAAGCCAATTTTTTCTGGAATGACTTTTAAGTCGTGAGGCATACCACCTGCTAGAGAGGCTATAAAAATAAAAAAGAAACTTGCAGGCGGTTTTGTTTTAAAGTAAAGGTTAATCCAATAAACTATCGTAGCGTATATACCAAAGACTATTGTCGAAACAAGAGGATTAAAACTAAAGAGAAGCCCTACAGTATAAGAAACCAAGAAGCCGAAAGAACAAATTAACATAGTAGCCATGCGACTAACAAGAGAATTAGCTATCGGAATGTATAATATCACAATGCCAGAGAGGCTTGCCAATAAACCAGATTTTATATTGTCAACGTATAAACCTATAAGCAATGGAATGCCAATGCATAATGCAGCCAATACAGGAATATGCCACAGCCTATCACTCTGTTTTATTTTAAAGAAACCTTTAACCTCTTGGTAAAAAAGCTGTTTAATAGATTGCTCTTGCATTTCCTTGCTTGCTTATCATGTTATTGATAATAAATCACAATACCAGAAACCGTTATCAAATGGATTGTCTTGGTTTGCATCATCACAATCATAGCTATCATTGTCTTTTGGCTTTGATGGCGTATATTTTCGATACACGATTTCTCCTTTTTCAAACGCAATGGGTTGGCTGAAAATCGGTCCATCAAATACAAAAGTATGAAACTCTCCGTTCTCTCCACAAGGGTCAACATTATCTGGTAAATCGTTTAAAAATCTTTCATCTATGATTCTGCCTACAAAGCTTTTGTCTAGATACTTATCATTGACACATGTAGTGATGGTTTTAAAGCCTACATCCAGAAATTCCTTGATAATATCTTTGGTAGGTATTTTCCATAAAGGAAAAACACCTTTTAAGTCTATGTCAGATAATTTGTTTTCTCGGTATAAGCGTAAATCTTCTAAAAAAATATCGCCAAAGATAGAGGCTGTTGCTCCTTGAGTCTTTAAATCTGTCAAAGTCGCTTTCATGACATCTTCATATATTTCCATCGTAGGCATCTCAGGTAGATACATTTTTACAAGAGGAATCCCAATACTTTCAGCCTGTTGTATCAATAATTCTTCTCGCACACCATGCATTGATATTCTACGGTACTCTTCATTGATACTGGTTAGTAAACAATTAACGTCATATTCTTGTGACTGTAAGATTTTGTATAAACTCAAAGCAGAATCTTTACCTCCACTCCAATTAAAAATTGCTTGCTGTTTTATCATGCTGTAAAAATAGGTTTTTGTTGGGAATGAATCATAATATTATGACTATTCCGATATTTTAGCTTAACCCAAAAATGAGGAGGTTGGATAAATTTATATTGACAATAAACTAGATTAGAATTGTAAGATACTATAAATAAGAGAATTGATTGGAGTATATAAAATGAAAGAAATGTCGGAGTAAATAAAAACTACACTACTCGTGATTAATAATTACTTTTTATCGGCAAGTTTTTGCTTAATATCTTTAACAAAATCTATCGAAACTCCTGCTATATCCGCTATTTGTTCTAGAGATAAGCTTAGTTTTTCAAGTAAATTAACTACAAATTTAATTTGCTCTTTTTCTCGTGCTTGATCTTGTCCTCTCAAATAGAGAACATCTCTTTCTTCGCTTATATATTTTGCAATACTGTCCATAGCATTTTTTAAATTTAGTTCTAAGTTACTCAATTGGGCTAAAACACGCAATTGATTGAAGTATCTTTTTAACGAAAAATCTCCTTCTGAGGTTTCTTCAATACGATGAATAATTTGCTTTAAAACATCTTCTACATTTTCTTGTTTAAAATTACCTAAAATCCCCAAAACAACTTCCTCAGGTTGCTCTGATAACAGAAACTGATGATAGTCTATTTCAGCAAAATTTATTAATAAAAACTCAAAACTCATTCGTTTTCGTTCAAGCTTTCTAGGCATTTTAGGATTTGAAGCACCTAAAAAGATAACATATTGTACAATAGGTAAGTCATACTTTCTATCCAGCATTATAAAATATTCTGCCATTCTATGAGCCATTTTAGGCTCATCCACTACCTGGAATTCAATTTGAAGGATAAATATATTTCCTTGTGTATCCGTAATCTTCTTTAGAACATCAGGTTTTCGTTCTTTTGTATATTGAATATCATCAGGTAATTCCTCGGAAGACGTCGCTACAATACCAAGTAGATTTTGCATTAAATTAGGTATAACAGCTTCGATATTTTCTTTGAAAATTTTGTCGTATTGATTTGATTGGTGTTTTTGATTACCTCTTTTCATAGGGTAGGATAAATTTTAAATCAAGCATTTTGTAAAACTATAATCAACGATATTAACGCTAAATATATCTTCTATCCTCCAAACATCTTTGCCACAAAATAAGCAGCACCAGCCGCTGTCGCTCCGATTAGAGTTACTTTTATAGCTCCTGTCAATGGGTTTTGCCCTGTTACTTTGCTTTTGAAATAGCCAAATATAAATAAGGTGATTAGTGTGACAACCATAGAATACAATAATCCTTGATGTGCATTCTCCACAACAAAGTAAGGTGAAAGCGGAATGATTCCGCCAACGATATAGGCTAGACCGATTGTCAAGGCTGAGTTTCTTGCACGATAAATATCAGGTTTTTCTAACCCTAATTCAAATTTCATCATAAAATCTACCCATTTCTTTTTGTCTTTTGAAAGTGCTTCCACAATAAGGTTTTGGGCGTTTTCATCTAAACCATAATCTGCAAATACTTCCTTGACTTCTTCCTTTTCTCGTTCAGGCATCAGTTCTACTTCCTCGTATTCACGTTTTAGTTCAGCATCATAGTGCTCTACTTCGGTTTGCCCCGCCAAATAACCGCCTAAGCCCATAGCGATTGAACCCGCCACAATCTCAGCAATTCCAGCCGTTGTAATGATCGCAGTATTAGCAACAGCACCCGATAAACCCGCTGCCAAAGCGAAAGGAACTGTCAATCCGTCAGACATTCCGATAACGATATCTTTAATAAAATCAGAGCTTTCCAGATGCTTTTCTTCCATGTTTTCTTTAGTAAGGGTTATTTATTGCAAGGTAGTTTTTTTGCTTTTAAATAAAAAAGAAGAACCAAAGGTTCTTCTTTTTTATTATGGACTTTAGGACTTAAAGACGCAAGATTTTAGACTTATTGTTTTTTTACAACTCACAGCTCAATTCTCATAGCTACAAGCTATTATTCCGCTATCCCTACATAGCGTGTTTCCTTCATTTTAGATGCGATAGAGATATAAATCAAGAATGAGA
>NZ_JBWKYN010000202.1:0-9913 GCF_059423785.1 Arcicella sp. GW458-12-2-14-TSB2
GTAGGATATGTCTTGGTTAAATAAATCAGAAAATTATCAAGATAATGGGTTTGTGAAAAAATTAAGAGTAAATACTTTTCCTAGTATTATTTTAGCCTCGCCAACTGGACAAATATTAGAAAGAAAGATAGGTAGTAAAACAATGATATTTGAGCTTAACAAAAAGCTAGAAGAATTAAGGCTTTTTAATAAATAAGACTCATTGATTGTACCTGCCAACCCTAAAACATCCCCAACTGCTCATTACTTCCCAATTTCCCTGTATAATAATCATTTACATCTTTATATTCATCTGGAAGATTCTTGCGAGTACAAGAGATATTAAAATGCGTAAAAATCTTTTCTAGTTCCTCTGCTGCCTTATGGCCTGCTTTGTCGTTATCTAAATAAAAAACCACATTGACTCGTTTAAATAATTTTGCCCATTCTTTTTTGAAGATATTGGCTGTTCCTAAACTCACAGCCGTTTTCCCTTCCTGAACTAAACGCACACAGTCGAAAGCCCCTTCGGTAACATATACGGTTTCTCCAGTTCTAGTCTTCTTTAAAACATCGGCATTAAATAGTGTTAAAGGCTTGTTATTCAAGAAACAATAGCGATTAGTACCATCGATAGGTTTATTAATCACACGGCCTTGTAAATAAACAATTCGACCTTCGCGATAATAAGGGATAATTAATGAATGGGCGTAAAAAATGAGGTTGTTTTTGGTATTATATAGCCCTGATTCTTGTAAGTCGAGGGTTGCGAAATGTTGTTTTAAATACCAAGTTACTTCGGTATAATCTTTAATGACAAATAGGTTAAAATCTTTAATGGTCTTATCAGTAAAGCCACGTTGTTTTAAATAAGCAAGGGCTGATTGAGACAATTCGTTTGATTTTTGTTGTAAACAAAAATTACGAAAGGCTTCATAAATCTGAGAATGTATTTCTTCAGTTGGCTTTTCTTTTTCTTGTACTCGTCTGATGGCGGCAACATCAAACAAATTGCTAGTAGGTAGTTTTTTCTTGGTGTATGTTGAATGCTTTTCAAAACCTGGGATATATTCTACTGCCATTTCCTGAATAGTAGATTTTATATCCATTTTCTTGATTTCTGAATACAAACTAATGCTGTTACCAGTTTTAGCACAACCAAAACAATAAAAGCTATTGGTATGTGGATATAGCACCAACGATGGCGTATCGTCTTCATGAAATGGGCAAATCATCCGCTGTCGCTTAACGTCAAGTCCCAAATCTTCTGCAATTTGTAGGATAGATACTTGGTTGAGCTCGTCTAAAATGTTCATCAGGAGAGGATATGATATATGTTTGTACAACAAAAAACCCGTAAGAATAAGTTCTAACGGGTTGTTGTTAAGATATTTATCAATGACGATTAGTTATTACTAAATCTCATTTTCAAGTCATTAAGTCTTGCTTTTACAGAAGTATCAATCTGACGATCGTTTACTTGAAGGATATATCCACCAATTAAATCTTCTTCAATTTTCTCAATGATTTCTACTTTCTTTCCAGTGGTATTGGCAACAATTTGCTGGAATTCAGCTTTTTGTGCTTCTGTCAATGGAGTAGCTGTAGTAACATAAGCCTTCTGAATACCTTTGTATAATTCATATTGAACAAGGTAATCTTCAGCAATTAGTTTTAATACTGACTCACGATTTTTTTGAGTAATAATTTCAAAAATAGACATCGTAGAATCGTCTACCTTACCTTTGAAAAGTTTTCTAAGTATCGTCAATTTATGATAGTGAGATACGATAGGGTTTTTCAACAGTAAGTAAAACTGATGGTTTTCGTCGCAGACTTGGTTGAAGAGTTTCATGTCTTCATATACCTGAGCTTCAACGTTTTTTTCTATCGCCAAATCAAGCAAAGATTTGGCATATCTGAATGCAACGGTTTGCTGGGACATTTTAATTTTGGATTTTTGATGTTGAATTTAGATAATAAGTATCCTCATTCTTTATTCAAATCGTAATATCAACTAATCGATATTAGTTTAATTTAGCATCAGCTAACAAAGTATTTACCAAAGCTTCTTGAGCAGCACGGTCAGCTAACTGAGTACGCAATACTTTTTCTGCGATTTCAAGTGATAAAGTAGCAGCTTCTTTTCTTAATGAAGCCACAGCACTTACTTTTTCTTGGTTGAAGGCAGCACGAGCTTTCTCGATTTCTTCTGCACCAACTTTCTGAGCTTCAGCTCTAGCTTGTACAATCATTGCTTCGCTAGCGTCTTTAGCTTCTTTTAAAACTCTGTCACGCTCAGCACGTGCTTCTGCGATTAGTTTTTCATTACCAGCTTTCAATTCCGCCATTTCTTGACGAGTTTTTGCTGCTAAAGAAAGAGCATCTTCAATTGATTGTTCTCTTTCTTGTAAAGATGCCATGATTGGTTTCCAAGCAAATTTTGATAACAAGAAAAACAAAAGACCAAAAATTACTAATTGCCAAACTATTAGACCAAGACCAGGGGTAATTAAATCCATCGTTGTCTGTGATTTTGTATGTGAAAATTTCTATGAATGCTTTCTAAAAACGTAAACTAACTTTCTGACTTAGAGAATGTATAGTACACATTTGATATTTTTTTAAGATGAAAATCAGCAATAGCCTAATGCTTTACTTGCTGATTTTCAAATTTTGCTTTTGAATAGGATTCAATTACCAAAAAACTAATTTTTTCAGATATGAACACTAATCAGTTGGTTTTGAATTACTTCAACGTTACCAACAAACAGATTACCGCTGCGAAAAGAGCTACGGCTTCAACGAATGCTGCAACGATCAACATAGCACCTTGGATTTTTCCAGAAGCTTCAGGTTGACGAGCGATAGCTTCCATTGCAGAACCACCGATACGACCAATACCTAAACCAGCACCGATAGCTGCAACACCAGCACCTAAACCAGCAAGACCTAAACCTAAAGAAACTTCTCCTAAGATTGACAAAAGTGACATAATTGTAATTGTTTATTTGTTAAATTAATTTGAAAAACGTTTTGAATAAATATTAATGATGGTGCTCTTCAACGGCTGAACCAATGTAAGTTGATGTCAACATGGTGAAGATATATGCTTGTAATAAAGCTACCAATAATTCGATAAGGTTCATGAAAATAGAGAAACCAACGATGATTGGACTAATTGCGATACTTTCAAAGATAAAAATTAATGAAATTAAGCTCAATAAAATGATGTGTCCTGCACTGATGTTAGCAAAAAGACGAACCATTAAAGAGAAAGGTTTCATGAACAAACCGATAACTTCTACGGGTGTTAATAAAATTAATAACCATTTCGGTACGCCCGGCATAGCAAAAATATGTCCCCAATAAGTACTTTTTCCGTTAAGGTTAGTTACAAAAAAGGCAATTAATGCTAATACTAACGTTACTGCGATGTTACCTGTTAAGTTTGCACCACCTGGTAATAATCCTAAAAGGTTGTTAATCCAGATAAAGAAAAACAATGTTAATAAGTATGGCGTAAAGCGTCTATAATGTTTTTCGCCAATGTTATTTTTTGCAATTTCGTCACGAACAAAAATGATGATTGGTTCTAATAACGACTGCAATCCTTTCGGTGCTTTTCCTTCACGTTCTTTGTATCCTTTTGCTACTGAGAAGAAAATAGTCAATAACAGCACAGCACTTAATAACAAAGAAGCTACGTTTTTAGTGATTGAAAAATCATAAACCGCAGAACCATCTTCAGCAACAATATGGTGATGTTCTAATTTAAGTCCTTCATAAGAAACAGCTTCATGGTGTTCGTTTTTGAACTTACTTGAAGAGAATACTTTCAAGCCATCTTTAGTAAAAACGATACATGGCAATGGAAGTGAAACGTGCGAATGTCCAATAGTAGCAAAGTGCCATTCGTGTTCGTCACCGATGTGCTCAAGGATAAGTTTACCTGGCTCGAATTTCGCTTCGCCATGGCTTTCTTCATGCTTGCCTTCTACGGCTTCTGTGCTAGTTTCAGTAGTAGGCGTAGCTGTTGTATCAGCACTATGCTCATGCTGAGCAAAAGTTACTGAAGAGAACAAAAATAAAAAAGCTAAAATATTTGAAAAATACACTTTCTTCATCACGGCTTCTTGGAAGTATATGGTTGTTTTTTGAATATTCTTAATAATAATCTTTACTCTTGGTTGGTGATAATCAATGCTTTATGAATAAAACTAATTGATTC
This sequence comes from Arcicella sp. GW458-12-2-14-TSB2, assembly GCF_059423785.1. Lineage (NCBI taxonomy): Bacteria > Pseudomonadati > Bacteroidota > Cytophagia > Cytophagales > Flectobacillaceae > Arcicella > Arcicella sp. GW458-12-2-14-TSB2. Next base: position 4,211 of record NZ_JBWKYN010000202.1, read on the forward strand.
ACCTCTAAAAGTGTCGCAAGTTACGATACAATCCGTAAATTTCAAACCCTGTGTAACATAAATAGAGTACAAAAAAATTGGTAATAAAGATATAGATGTCTTTTGTACCCATATAAGCAATTACGCCAACGAAAATCAGGCTTAGAATTAACCTTGCTACAATACCACCTAAATAGAATTGTACAAAGTGCTCGCGATTGTTAGCAAACCCCATTTGTGCCAACAGATGATTCAGGTAAGAAACCGCAAAAAAGAAAGCCAATATTATCCACTTATAAGCATGAAGATATTGGGAAAGTCCTATTTGTGGCGAAAAATAAAATACCAAACCCAAGACAATCGTTAGGATAATGATTCTAAGCATAATCAATAATTTTTGCAAAGGTAGGCAAAGACTAACTTTCAGAAAAGGAGAATCATAAAAAAAGCTACTCAACGAAATACGTTAAGTAGCTTTTTTATTTTTTAAGCTAATCCTTATTTTACTTGATAAGTATTTTTCGCGATACCAATGCCTCCACTGAATGCTGTTCCTTCTACCACAATGTTGATACTTGTTTTTGCATCTGTGTTCCAGTAGGTTAAGGTAGCTTTCCCTGTTGAATCTGTTTGAACATTAGGAGCCCAATGGAGTGTAGAGCGAAAATCTGGACGAACATTTTCTGGTTTATCAACATCGTATTTAGGAGCATAGAATTCGCGAGCTACATGATATCCAAAACGCTTTTGAAGAGCAACGCCCAAGGCAGGGTCTTTTGAATAATCGTAGTTTGCTCCACCTCTTTTAGTCAAAATAGAAATTACGCCGTTACTAGCTCGCGAACCAAAAATAGCGGCATCTGCCCCTTTTAATATATCAATTTCATCAACATCACAAGGATTAATACCCGTAAGAATATCAACGGATGTTGCCATACCATCTAATACAACCAGTGGGTCAGTACTTCCGTTAATGGTGCCTATCCCTCTGATGATTACCTTATAGCCACCACTTCCATCAGGCGAAATCTGTACCCCTGGTACTCTACCTTGTAGCATTTGTAATACGTTGGTAGCGCCAGCACATAAAATATTATCCACTTTTATCGTATTACTAGCCCTACCATAAATTTTACGAGAATCTGGAGGGGTCTCTTTTTTAGCTCTCACCACTACCTCATCCAGCATCTGAACTTTATTAAGCTTTAATTTTTTCTCTAGTTCAATAGCATCTTTCGCTTTTTTTAAGAAATCCGCAAGTTCTTTGGCATCAAATTCTATAGGATTAAAAGGGGTTCTTATAATCTGTACTTTGGGCGCACTTGGTTGTGGGTCAATAGATACCTGAAGGTTCTTGCTTCCTTTATCTTTCATGCCTTGTATAAAAACTTGAGTACTATCATTAAAATCAATGCCGTAAAAAGCATAGTTCCCTAAAGAATCTGCACTACTCATTAAAATCTGAGGATTTTCATTTTGCGTTTTCAACATCAATGTCAGGCTTACATTATTCGCAGGTTTACCATTGGGACGTAAGGCTTTTCCTGTTACACTCAACCCTGTTTCTAAAATATGCTGAAAGCTAGGTTTTCTATTGTCAATAATATCTTTCCAAACAAATCGTCTCCAGCCCTGCGTTAGCATTAATATATCTAAATGTCTAGAGGCATTTTCATTATTAGATTCAAAATAATAGGCAGGTTGCTCTATATTACCTTTTAAACTTGCATAGTATTCGCCTGTTTTTTTTTCAGCAATATCTGAAGTTAATAATAAATAAGTTAATAAATTACCTTGAAAAGCATCAGGAATTACCTGCCCTGCATCTGTTACGGCCACAGAAAAATCACCTTTTAAGGGTTTCCCTGCTTTATCAGTTGCTTCCAAATTCAGCGTTACTTTTTCCCTGTTTTTATAGACTGCCTTATCAGTGCTAACTTTTAAATTTATCTGTTTGTCTTGCTGTACAAAAACGAGACGTTCGCATCTTGGTTCGCCTTTTGAATCAAACATCGTAATTTGTATGATACCATCGTCAGGAATTTTATCTTTAGGAATACTTACCCCAAAAGATTTTAGTTTTTCAGAACCCTTCGCTACAAAACAAATTTGTCCTCTTTGTTGTGCTATAATGACAATGTCCTTGGCTTTATCGGCAGGAATGGGTGTACTATTAGAAATGAAAACTTTTATCTTTTCTTTGTTCGATACATTATCAATCGCCATTGTATAGCCTTGCTGATAGGCTGTAGGTAAAACAAAAGACTTGAATGTGCCATCTTTTTGTTTGACGTATGCGGTATAGGTCTCTAGATTTTCAGGGGTAAAATTAAAATATCCCATTCCTAAATGTTCAGAATTGAAGGCTGCGGCAGTGTCTTTAGTACTACTCAATACAAACCCTTCGTGTTCCACTCCTTTACCTGCAATATTTACAGCTTTGAAACCTACTCTCGTTTGAAGACCCACTACTAAATTTCCACCTTCTGGAAAAAATTGTAAATCAGCAACTTCTTGTAATTTGTTTCCTGCGGTTTCGGTGAGTTTATTTTTTGAAGTACCTTCCCAAATTTTTATTTCTTGTCTGAAAAAAAACTCTTCAGAGAAATTTCTCATATAATTGGTATAAGCCCTGATTTGATAACTCCCTTCTGCTAAAGAATCAGGAATGAGAATATCACCAAATGTTGAACCATCAGATTTTAAAGTGCGTTGTGCAATAATTTTGCCTTTTGATTCATCTATTAAGTCAACGTATAGTACTCTGCTGACAGAATCTATTCTATGATAAGTAGCATCAAACAAATAGCCTTTGAACCAAATAGTTTCACCTGCTAGATAATAAGGTTTATCGAGCTGTAAATAAACTTTTTCTTGTGGGTTTTCATGATGGAATTTCTCGAATTTGGCGACTAAATTTTGAATAAAATCGTCTCCATCTTCCATAAAAGTAAAGGCAGAGGTGATAAAGAGGGTGATAGATAAAAAAGTAAATAGCTTGCGATTCATGCGTTTAGGTGGGTTTTGTTGTAATACCTTTTAAACGATTCAAATATCTTAGTTGGTGTTTACAAACACAATTATTTTGTGATAGGTGGGGTTTAATGGGGTACAAAAAAAAGATGACCCCAATTAATCAAAACTGAGGTCATCTTTTTATTTATATTCCTTTAACACTACAGCGTTGTAAGGTCGAAACCATCCATGAAGGCAGTAGTAAAGTTTCCAGATTTAAAACGTTCGTCATCCATTAATTTAATATGGAATGGAATAGTAGTTTTAATTCCTTCAATCACAAATTCTTGTAAAGCACGTTTCATACGAAGCAAAACTTCTTCACGGGTTTGTCCCGATACGATTACTTTCGCAATCATTGAATCGTAGTTTGGTGGAATAGTATAGCCAGAATACACGTGGCTGTCGATTCTCACACCACGACCACCCGGAAGGTGAAGGTTCGTAATTTTCCCTGGAGACGGACGGAAGCCATTTTTAGGGTCTTCAGCATTAATACGGCATTCTAAAGCAAATAATTTAGGGAAATAGTTTTGCCCTGAAATAGGTTCGCCCGCAGCTACTTTTATTTGTTCTTTGATTAAGTCAAAATCAGTAACTTCTTCAGTAATCGGGTGTTCTACTTGGATACGCGTATTCATTTCCATGAAGTAGAAGTCTCCGTTTTTGTCAACAAGAAACTCAATCGTTCCAGCACCTTCATAACCAATAGCAGCAGCACCTTTGATAGCAGCTTCACCCATACGAGCTCTTAACTCTGGTGTAAGGGCTGGTGAAGGCGTTTCTTCACACAATTTTTGGTGACGACGTTGGATAGAGCAATCACGTTCTGATAAGTGACAAACCGTACCGAATTGGTCTCCAACAATTTGTATTTCGATATGGCGTGGTTCTTCTACATATTTCTCCATGTAAAGACCATCGTTTCCAAATGCAGCAGCTGATTCAGTTTTAGCATCTGTCCACAACTTATCAAATTCTTCTTCTTTGCGGATGATTCTCATACCACGGCCACCACCACCAGCAGTAGCTTTGATGATAACTGGGTATTTGATGTCTTTCGCTAAAGCTTTTGCTTCTTCTACCGTATCAATTAATCCATCAGAACCAGGAATTACAGGAACCCCTGATTTTTTCATGGTATCTTTAGCTGTTGCTTTATCACCCATCGAATTGATTTGATCGGCGGTAGCCCCAATAAATTTGATACCATATTCAGCACAAATCCTTGAAAACTCAGCATTTTCAGATAAAAAACCATATCCTGGATGTATCGCATCTGCACCAGTAACTTCGGCAGCAGAAATAATAGCAGGAATATTTAAATAAGATTGACGACTTGGTGGTGGGCCTATACAAACGGCTTCATCAGCAAATTTTACATGAAGGCTCTCACGATCGGCAGTTGAATAAACAGCCACCGTTTTAATGCCCATTTCTTTACAAGTCCTGATGATGCGAAGAGCAATCTCACCTCGGTTGGCAATTAATATTTTTTTAAACATGATTCAATTTGAGCATTTGAAAACTTGAGAATTTATAATTTGATAACTAAAGGTTTAGCAAATTATTCTATCTTCAAATTAAGCCAGTTCTACAACAAATAATGGTTGGTCAAATTCAACTGGCGTTGCATTTTCAACCAAGATTTCAACTACTTTACCTGAAATTTCAGATTCAATTTCGTTGAATAATTTCATTGCTTCAATGATACAAACAGTTTTACCCTTTGTAATTTCTTTACCAATTTCAACAAAAACTGGTGAATCTGGGCTAGCAGAACGATAGAACGTTCCAATCATTGGTGATTTGATAGTAACTCTATTAGCATGAACTACTGGAGCTGCCGCTGGAGTAGCTGGTGCCGCAGGAGCAGCCGCTGATGTTGCAGGAGCCACCGCTGGAGCAGCAACGGCTACTTGTGGAGCTGCTACTTGCTGAATTACTGGTGCTGCACCATAACGTTTAACAGATAATTTTAACTCCGAAGTTTCAATGTTTACTTCATCAAGCGTTGATTGTGCAATAAAATCAAGGAGTTTCTGAATTTCTTTATTTTCCATGTTAGGACTGTTATAGGGATTACTTTACTCTTTCAGCGTACTCGTATGTACGAGTATCGACTTTAATTTTTTCGTCTGTTTGGATGAATAATGGTACAATAATAGTTGCTCCAGTTTCTACAGTAGCTGGTTTTTTCGGCGAGTTAGCTGTATCACCTTTTATGCCAGGTTCTGTATAAGTGACTGTTAACTCAACAAATGGAGGCATTTCGCAAGAAATAGGCAATTCAGTTTCGGCATTAATTAAAATCTCAACTTCTTGGCCTTCTTTCATCAAGTCGGCCGCTTCAACCATCTCTTTATTAAGCGTGATTTGCTCGAAAGTGATATTATCCATAAAAGTATAACCAAACTCTTCAGCATAAAGATATTGGAATACTCTACGTTCAACACGTACGGGGTAGATATTTACGCCTGAGTTGAAGGTATTATCAATCACTTTACCAGAAGTCAATGACTTTAATTTTGTCCTTACAAAAGCAGGTCCTTTACCTGGTTTCACGTGCAAGAATTCAATAATTGAAAATAAATCATTATTGAATTTAATTACTAAACCGTTTTTGATGTCTGCAGTAGTTGCCATTTTTGTTATTGATATTACAATAATGATTAGTAGTATTAAATAATCATCCAGTAATATCGCTAT
>NZ_JBWKYN010000203.1:0-9910 GCF_059423785.1 Arcicella sp. GW458-12-2-14-TSB2
CTTTCAATCCAATAACAATAAGTAATACAAGTTTAAAGAGCAGACAACTAAGCTGTAAAAGCTAAGAGATAGAAGCATTATAAGGTGGTGTAGAACTATTTATTAATTGAATTTATGCTATAAAATTCAAACTATAATTCATTTTTTAGTTTACGGTCGTAAAAATTAAAATAATACAAACGCACATTAATTAAGTTTAATTTTTATCCTATGTTAATGATTATAAAAATAGGCTATTTCCGATATTTTATAAAAATACAAGAGATAGCCTATTTAAAGCAATTAAATTTAATCAATTACTGAATCATTCTTTTTAGCCGTATCACTAGCCATTTGCTGGTCTTTTACTACCGCCTTGGTAAAAGGCATTTTAGCATTTTGCCATGTCAAATACTCTTCTTTTGGCTGATTTCTGATAATGCTCAATCCTTTTTCAGCAGTGTTTGATCCTAGTTGTTTATAATTTCTGTTTAGAACCACATTGTCGCTGATAGGAAACGTTTTTTTATTTTTTTTAGCTGCCGCAGCCGCTTTATTTGGATGTTTGTAATTGTGTGTGCTATACCCAGGATCACCTGCCGGAATCTCCTGAGCGAACGAACCATAACTTGCTAATGTTAACAAGGTCGCCCAAAAAACTTTTGTTTTCATGATGTTATGTGATTTAAGTTTGTATGTTTTGTTTCAGAATTTATTCTCCTTGAACAATTGAGTATAAATAACCAATATACATTTCAATGACTAAATACCTTAGAAAATTGTATTATTTATACCCAAGACTGTCTCGTCTTTTTATTCTAAACGTAAGATGCACACAAAAATTTTGACAAACAAATGAGCCATTTTAAGCAAGATGAGTTGATTTTAGAAGCAAAAATTTACAATATTTTGTTTTTATTAAAGAATAAATATGAAACTAAACGTTATTTTGAGGCAAATAACTAGTTTTTGTTGATAGTCCTATAATATTGACACCAATATACGTGTAATCATGAAAAAAAAATATTTTCATGATTACACGTACTCAGTAGGTTTAAAATTAGACTATCAAATACGATAATTTATAATTTTAAAAAGATTCTAGTATTAAAATCAACTTATAAACAGAATGTTTATACCTAAATTAAGGCATCTAAGCGTGTATAAAGCATGAAATCCCGAAAAATAAATAAGCATTAATACTTAATTTATTTTTCGGGATTCTTACAAATAAAACACTTATAGTTAGTTTTCAAAAAAACGTTTTACTTGGTGTTGAGACTTTAAGCCTTCCAGAATATCTTTGGTAAGAGGTTTTGAAACATAAGAAATTACTTGTTCATAAGTACTAGCCTTATCGAGGTCGTGCTGGTCAATCGAAGAACTTACCATTACGACATAGATTTGATTTTTCAATGCCTCTTTTTGCAAAGCTTCCAATAGCTCCCAACCATTCATCACAGGCATATTTATATCAAGTAGTATTAAATAAGCATCATCTCCATTGTTATTAGTAATAAAATCAAATGCTTGCTTTCCATCAGCAAAGTTGATAGGTGCATCAGTAAGCCCACTTTTTTTGGCAATTATTGAGTGCAGGGTTTGCACCATCTTGTCATCATCAACAATTAATAAATTGAGTTTCATATTAAAATATTATTGTGGTCTGTTTTAATTGTGTTATTGATTTTTCTTATAATCCCATCGAGCTCATAAGCTGAATCAAGAATATTTTGTAGAAGTTCCTCCCTACTTATTTCAATATTATCAAAATCATTCAATAAATTGATAATACCCATAATTCTAGCCACTGGCGCCCTAACAATGTGCGATTGCATCCATGCAATTTTTCTGAGTTGTTTGTTCTGAGTTTCTATTTCTCCAAGGTGCTTCTTTTGATCATTAATATCTTGAATCATCCCGTATATACGAATAGGTTTTCCTTGAGCCAATTCTACTCGTCCTTTTGCCCTAACCCACCTTACTTTTCCTTTAGCTGTTACAATTTGTACCTCATGGTCATAAGGGGTGCCAAAATTAATAGCCTTATTTACAGCTTCTATAATGGCATCTCTGCTTGCCCCTTCTCTATAGGACAACATACTACTTTCAAAAGTAGGTTCATAATCTATCGGCACTTCATGAATTTCTTTTGTGATTGACCCCCAAGTTACTTTTTGGGTTAATAGGTCATATTGCCAACCACCTACTCTACCAATTTCACTTGTTTCTTTGAGCAAGATCTCAAACTTCTTCAAGTCTTCTAAATCCTGAATCATGCCATACAACCTTACAGATTTGCCTTCTAAAGTAGCCACTCCTCCCTTTACTCTTATCCATTTCTCATGCCCTTTGGCAGTAATAATTTGGGTTTCAAAATCAAAGTCTTTGGCTTCTGCTATTACAGTATCAATTAGTTTTTTAATCCTAGTTCTAATTTCGCCTTCTCTGTAGAAATTCAATAATTCATCCACTTTCAAATCATAATCTAACGGAAGTTCATGAATCTCTTTTGTGATTTTAGACCAAGAAACTGTATTATTTATCAAATCTACCTCCCATCCTCCTACGCGAGCTACTTCACTAGTTTCTAAAAGAATCCTTTGGTTGGTCTCTAAAGCTAGTTCAATCTTTTTACGATTGGTAATATTTCTAGAAAACATGGCTGCTCCCCTTATTTTATTGCCATCTTTGATAGGGTTGTAGGTAGTCTCGCTCCACGACCCCCATATTGAATCAAGTGCTGGGGAATAAGTCTCTATCGTAAAAGTTTCACCTGACAATACTCTTTCGTATTGAAGTTGGCTCTGCTGATTTAGCTCCGTTAAAAATTGCTGATTTTCGTTCATTGAATCCCCAGATTCAAGTTTCCAAGCTCTGATTTTTTCAATGAAATTCAAGTAAGCATCATTAGCAGCCAACAGGTTTTGGTTTTCATCTATGCTCCAAACCAAATCATCAGTACTATTGATTAAGGCTGCTGTATTAGCTCTTTCTGTTTCAAGTAATTTTAAGTAGCGTTTTTGTTCAGTTATATCATTAATGAGGGTATGCTTGGCTTTTTTGCCATTATATTTTATATTATGAGTCGTAATTAGTACACTAATTGTTTCTCCATTCTTTTTTATATGCCTCCACTCGTATTGATTAGCCTCAAATTCGTTATCAACGTTGGTATAGTCTAGAAATTTATAAGCATCTTCTTTAGGACGAATGTCCAACAAGGTCATTTTCAGAAACTCTTCTCTAGTATATCCATAATGCTGTATGGCAGCCTCGTTAATTTCTAAAAAAGCAAAGGTTTCAACATCATAAATCCACATCGGCTGTGGATTCGAGAGAAATAATAATTTATATTGTTCTTTACTTTTTTTAATCTTCTCTTTATCCTTCTTTCTTTTGGTAATATTTCGGGCATTTAGCACTAACTTTTCAACCTTCCCATTTTCATAAATCGGATGAAAAGTAATATCCATCCATTGCTCATTATACCATTCAGTAGCGGGCATATAAACATCTACTGAAAAAGTATTTCCTAAAAATGCTCTCTGACTTTGAGTCTTAAATAGCTGGATTAGCTCTTCTGTATAGAAGTTTTTCAACAAAAAACTTTCTCCAACTTTCAAGGTCTTTCCAGTATGTTTTTTGATGGCATCAATGTAGGTTTTATTCGCAGAAATCAGGTTCAGATTTCTATCTACACACCATATATATTCGTTTGTGGCGCTTAATAATACCTTTAATTGGTTTTTTTCGAAAAGTAATTCGTTTAAATTAAGTTGATTTTGTTCAATTAATTGAATCGTTTTTTTAGCAAATGTTTTGAAGATTTTTTGCTCCTTTTCTGTAAGTTCAATCAAAGAGTGATGGAGTAATACAATATGCCCTAACATCATCCCTGATGGCAGATACAAGGTGATACCTGAGATAGATTTAATCCCTTTTGCTAATAACCATGCCTCTTGGGGATTATTAATCGTAAAAATTTCTTTTGAATACTCCCTATCATGTTTAAGCAAAAAACTACTAAGATGTAAATCTAAGCTAAATTGAACACTTTCAGCTGACTTACACCACTGCCTTTTTGTCCCTACGAAAGAGAGACAAATGACGGATGAATCAAATATATTTGAAGCTACATCAAGAACAAAATCGAAATCGTTTTCCTGTAGTGCTTCAATTTGAATTGTAATAAATTCATTTGGCGGAGTGAAATTATTCATATCGAATTGAAAGCAGTTTTTAAAAGACTAAAATAGTATGGTAAGTCCAAATCAATCTCAATGCAAACTAATCAAAAAAAATGAAAAATATACGGTTTATCGTATTTAAGCAGATTTTTCATCACTTAAATTCAAAATTAATAGCACATTCTTAAATTTTTATTGAAAATAATTAATGCGAGTTTTGTTTAAAAGTTCTTTTCAAGATAAAATTCTATTTAAAGCAACAAATGAAAAATATAACTATTTGAAGATTCCATCTAAAGTACTTGTTACAAATAAATTTTTTATTTGTAAGATTTCCCCTTAACATTACAGAAAAAAGAGCGACAATATACTAATCAATTTATACGATGATGGAAAAACTAGCAACTGCTTTTCAAAAATTTGATGAATATAATAAAGCTGATGATAATATATTTGTGTGGGAAGGAGTGGAATATCCACAGGAGTATTTTTTAGCCCTACAATTATATCAATGGGTGTTGAAATTAGACCCTAATGCAACAGAAGCATTGTTACTGGCTTCACGAAGCCAACATATTGGTCGTTGGGAAATTGCCAGAGAAACCTACCCTGATGGAAGAGTAGGTTATTTAACATGGCGAAAGGATTTATCATTTTTTCATGCTAAAAAAGCGAAAGAAATTTTAACTGAGGTAGGCTATCAAGAAGAGGGAATTGCGAAAGTGGAGAGAATTATTCTTAAACAAAGAATAAAAACTGACCCAGAAGTACAAACGATGGAAAATGCACTTTGCTTAGTTTTTTTACAATTTCAATATGAAGACTTTCATCCCAAATATGCACCAGAAAAGGTGATTAATATTTTGAAAAAATCTTTACTAAAAATGGATGCTCACGGACATCAATTCGCGTTGAAGCTAACTTATTCTCCTCAAGGTCTGGCTTATATTCAGGAAGCTTTGAAATTACTGGCAGAATGATAATTAATCAAGACTATTTCAAAAGGTCAATATTCATTTTACTTTCTGAAATAGTCTTTTTATTTTATACTTTAAAAGCCTACTCCAAACTGAAAACCTAGCGTATAAGAAGTAGGTTTATCATTGCCAAAACGAACAGGCAAAGGGACGGCTATAAAGTAGTTGGAATGTTTGTTCTTTTTAACCACTTTGTTTAGCACGGGTGTAAAGCCATATCTTCCGCCCGTTTCAAAGGCTGCTCTTGTTACTAAAGTAAGTCCATGCTTAAATCGGAACATTACACCCGGATGGAACAAGAAATTGTTCACCTTACTCACTCCATTTTCTGAACGAATCGTTGGGACAAACTCAAAACTGAATCCTATTTTATCACTTTTCAGGATATTGATGCCCGTCGGAAAACCAATCGTATAACTTGACCCAAAATTTGATGTACTAGTGCCATCAGCCGACCAAGTAGTAATAGGGTGCAATATACCCATATAGCCTACAATTTTGGGATAGGTGTTTTCAGGAGAAGGTTGCTGTGCAAAAAAGCTAAAAGACAAAGAAAGTAATAAGATAAGGTAAGTAATTTTGTTTTTCATTGTAAGAATTAAGGATTGTTCCCGACAAAATTTCAAGAATAATCCTCCTCAAAATAGCACATAATTAACTTTTTGTATCAAACTTACTTTTTGTGATATTTTTTTTGAAAACTGATGGGTTTTCGCCTGTATATTTTTTGAAAATTCTAGTAAAATGGCTCTGGTCTGAAAAACCTGTTAAATACGCTATCTCTGTTAAAGAGTGATTAGTACTACTCAATAGTTCTATCGCCTTTTCAATTCGTAGTTTGCGGATGTATTCTCCAAAAGATAGGTTTTCAAAGTATTTAGAGAATTCTCTGGAAAGATAAGCAGGATTTACATCCAACTCTTTGGAAATTTCTTTCAGGCTTAAAGTCAGATTGGTATCTATTTGGTCTTGAATAATATCCTTTAATTCTTTTGCCCATACAGGCGTCTTACGATTACTTTTAGTAGCGGGTTGAAATACTTTTTGAAAGACATCCACCAAAAGATTTTCAAAAGGATTCTGAAAATGCTTTACTGATTGTAGGTATTTTGCCCAACTGTATAAGCCGTCATAAATCACCATCCCTTGTTTCAACAATTCGTGGTCATCTTGAATATTATGTGCCATACCCGAGGCTATTGCCCATAATCCTGCTGATTGTGGTGCAATATCATGTCGGTCAGTGTCGGCACCACGTACTATTACCGCCATAGTATGAACAGCTTCGTCATTGATATTGTATTTTTCAATCAAACAATCAAAAGTACATAAGCCCAATTTATGGGATAGTTCTACATTCGGAACATCAAAGGGGATAGCTCCTATTACTTCAGCTTGCTGAAGTACGGTATCAAAAGGAACAAAAATAAATTCTGCCTCTGTGTCAATGTATTTTTTTATCAACCACGGGCAAGCTATTCTATCAATCTTTGGTTTTTCTCGGGTTATCCATTTCATAAGTAGTAAACGATCCGCCGTCGCGGTAGTAAAGAGTAATTGGTGAACAGTGTGCTGTCACGGTAGCATTTCAAATCCCTATTTATCAGTCATTTACGATAAATAAAAACGTTGCTTAATCTGTATGGATCACTAAATAAATGAATCATTTTTGAAAAGTGACAGCAAAATAAGAATTTATTCTCTTAATATTAAATTCAAAATAATAACTCTACTTGTCTTGTAGATTTATTTAACTCTATTAACTTTGTAGGAAACTAAGAATTTAATTTTTTATGGAAATAGAATCACCGACTAATCTTGAACAAGTTGTTGAGAAAAAGAAGTCATCCAAAAACCCTTTTGAAGAAGCCATTATTAAGATTTGGAAACGTGAAAGAACACCTTATGAAGTAGCCATCCACTTCGTTAATGCATTAGCTTTGATGATTGTAGGGTATTTTGTTTTTACTTATATAACTATTCAAACAATTACTACAGGTCTTCATGAAATAAATTCTGATATACTATATTATATTTTAGGGGGCTTTATCGCTCAAATGATTGACGGAGCTTTGGGAATGGCTTATGGTGTTACGGCTTCTACTTTTTTAGCCAACGTTGGCGTGTCACCAGCAGTAATTTCAATGAGTGTGCATGCATCTGAGATTTTCACGAGTGGGGTATCGGGCTATATGCACTTAAAATTTGGCAATGTTAATTCCAAACTCTTTAAAGCTGTATTGATTCCAGGGGTTATCGGGGCTGTATTAGGTGCTTATGCGCTTTCTACCTTAGCCGAAAGCTATATGCAATATGTAAAACCAGCCGTCTCTACTTATACTTTAATTCTGGGTGTTGTTATTATTCAAAAAGCCTTAGTAAAAAGACAACAAAAGAAAAACATTAAAATGATTGGGCCTTTAGCATGGTTTGGTGGAATGATGGACTCTATTGGTGGTGGCGGTTGGGGACCTATCGTTTCTTCGACATTGATTGCTTCGGGACGTCATCCAAAATATACGATTGGTTCAGTAAACTTGGCTGAGTTCTTTATCTCGCTTTCGTCTTCATTAACGTTCATTTTTGTGATTGGCTTTTCACAATGGCAGGTAATTCTGGGCTTAATTCTTGGGGGTATCGTAGCAGCACCTATTGCGGCACGCTTATCAAGTAAATTGCCAGTAAAAGCGTTGATGATTATGGTAGGTATCGTAGTAATCTTAGCAAGTTTGAAGAAACTTATTGGATAATTTCCTTCAAACTTAACTAAGTTACCTCATTAGTTTTTAGATATTAGTAATAAAAGGTGCCGCTCGAACATACTGATTTTCAAACAATTGTTTGATGATAAAATCAGCTAAATCGGTGGCACTTATTTTATCTCCCGTACAATCTTCCAAACTGACATCGGTTTTGCCTCTAGCATCTGTTTGTTCAATCATAGGCAATCTTATCAACGTCCAATCGACATTACTATCTACTAGCATCTCGTATTCTTTCTGTTTGTCGGCTGTAGTTTTAGGATAATTTTGCTTCATCCAGTCTGTCCCAAATTTGGTTTTAGGACTTTTATTATCAAACGGCGTATCAACATTTAATCCTGTTGTAACGATATACCTTTTGATATTACATTCCTTCATTGCCTGCAATACGTTCCTAGTAGCATCTCCAAAAATAGAGCTTTCACCCACAGGTTGCCCAATTGTACTAATAACAGCCTGACAGCCTTCTACAAGGCTCAAAATAGCATGATAGTCGCGGGCATCGCCTTTGATGATTTCAATTTGAGGACTTTGAATGTGGAAATTATCAGGATTTCTAAGAAGCATTTTGAAATGAAAACCTTGATTTAATAACGCTTGAACAAGGTATTTTCCTGATTTACCTGTACCACCAATGATGGCAAGTTTTATTGACTGTTGCATAGTACTCTTTATTAAAAATTGAAAATATAAATTCAGACTGTCTTCAAGTGAAAACAATCAGTTCGCTTACGTTTTAGTAAGGCGAGTATTCAAATCAATATTTTAAACAAAGAGTCTAATACGTGAAATTAGTAAAATAGCCTGATACTACGACTAAGTAGCTATATAAAATTTTAAGTACAACATTTTAGTAGACACATTTCATGAAAGTAAATTAATATTTTTTCGATTAACTAACACAAATTTCCAAGTGAATCACAGTAGTTTAGCATACCTTTATCCTTTTGAAGAAAACATATTAAAACCTTTATAATAAACTAAGAAAATGTCTGAAATATCTCGTCGTGATTTCCTTTATCAAGCAGGTTTACTAGCTTCTGCTTCATTGTTTTCTTTTGAAAGTTTGGCTGCTAAAGTTCCTAATCTTCAATTAGCCTATTCTGCTATTACGTGGGGAGGCAAAGACCTTGATGCGATGAAAGATATTTCATCATTGGGTTTCAAAGGGGTACAGTTGCGTGCTAATGCGTATGATACGTACAAAACCAAAGTGCAAGAATTAAAAGATATTATTGCGGCCAATGGTTTGGCATTACCGATGTTTTCAAGTGGTAATGTTGAAATTGACCCAGCCAAAGAAGCTAGTACGATAGATTATCACGTGGCTCACGCTAGTTTTGTAAAGGCATTGGGCGGTACTTCTATTCAATTGACTAATTCGGCTCGTCCGAAAGATAGATTGCCTAGTACAGAAGAATTAAAACGTTTGGCATTCGTAATGAACGAAATCGGTAAACAAACTGCTGATTTGGGTATTCAGGCTGTTTATCATAATCACATGCATCAATTGGGAGAAACGCCAGAGGAAGTGGATGTAATTGTACAGGATATGAATCCTAAATACATGAAATTATTATTGGACGTAGCCCATTATCATCAAGGTGGTGGCGTACCTGCTAAAGCGGTATTGCAATACAAAGACATCATCGGTGCATTGCACATCAAAGATGTAAAAAGTCCTTTGGCTGATAAACCAAACGAGCCTAAAGCGTATAAGTTTGTAGAATTAGGACAAGGGAACGTCGATTTAAAAGCAGTATTCGATAATCTTCAAAAGATAAATTATAAAAAATGGGCGATTGTTGAATTGGACGGCGTACCTGAAAAAACGCGTACACCATTACAATCAGCAGAAATCAGCAAAGCATTTTTAAAAGATAAAATCGGGTTTAAGATTTAGTTTTTTTGATTTTCTCTTGTAGAAATCAACGTTGTTAAATTCCTAATCCTTACTATTAGTGGCTGACTTAAGTCAGCCACTAATAGTAAGGATTTTAAG
>NZ_JBWKYN010000204.1:0-9889 GCF_059423785.1 Arcicella sp. GW458-12-2-14-TSB2
GAAAAAAAAGACCGGAATTAAACAATACAAACCTTACACTAAAGACATTATTAACTCATAGCCTGACGGCTATGGTGAAAACACCAACAAAGGCAGTCAAAAAAGCTCCCCTCTCTGAAGGAGAGGGGTTGGGGCGGCCGCCGCTGCGGGTGAGGTTTCAAACCAAAGAATATTTGGCAATGGTTTTCTTTTTGGACAGCCTCCTACGTTTTCAAACCGTGGTTTGTGTGTTGCAGAACATGGTGTAAAACCCCAACTGATGGCATGACTTCAAGTCATGCCATCAGTAATCTGAGTAACCAAACCCACCCAAACCCTCGGTTCTCAAATATAAATAAATCAATAAAATCTTGTTTTATATAAGTTTGTAACTGTACTTTTACGCCTAATGTCGATTGTCGAGAGGATGTTGACAGTCGATTCCTTGGAAAATAGCCTAACTAACGCTTGCTTTAGCGTAACCACAAAACCTTATTTTATCTTTGGAAAATAGCGTATTAACAGATAACGAGCTCATTGATTTAATTAGAAATGAAGATTCCTCCGCATTCGAGGTATTGTATCGTAGATATTGGCAAAAGCTATTTGTTACCGCCCTCAACAAAACGCAAGATGAGGATTTGTCTAAAGAAATAGTACAAGAAATTTTTGTAGACCTCTGGGAACGCAGGGCTAGTCTTCAGATTACGAATGTGCCTGCCTATCTACAAACCGCTACTAGATTTAAAGTAATATCGGCCTATAAAGCGGAACTGCAAACCCAAATTGAGTTTTTAGAAATACCCACCAATCAAAACACTAGCGACCAGCTCGACCTTGAAGATTTTGAAAGAGCCTTGTCCGCAGCGGTGCAATTACTGCCCGAAAAAACCAGAGACATCTTCGTATTGAACCGTTTGGAAAACAGAACGGTGAAAGAAATTGCTGCTACGCTCCAAATCCCTGAGCGTACTATCGAATACCATATTACCCAGTCGCTTCGCTTTTTACGCTTGCATCTACAAGACTTTTTCCTTTCGCAATGTATTTGTATTCTCCAATTTTTATTGTATTATAAAAAGAACTTTTTTAATTAATGTGCCTTTTTATATAAATATTAATAGAAAATGAATATTTAATTGCGGTTAAGTACCATTTTTCTGACTTATATATAACAGCCTCCTTCAGCTTGGTGAAGCGAGGAAATATTCCTTACAAACAGATGAGCAAAATCCAATTTAAAGAAATCTTAGAAAGATACCTCAGCGGTACTTGTAGTGCTCAAGAGAAAAAGATTGTTGAACAGTGGTATGAACTGCTGGATGAGGATTATAGAGTCCTTTTCCCAAACATGGATATGGCTTCGTTGGAAGAGGTAATTTGGGAGAAAATAAAACCACAAATGGCTGAACCAGTTCCTGTGGTGGTAGTACGCAAAGTGTGGTATCAGTCACCTGTCAAATGGGCTTGGGCTGCTTCGTTGGTTTTGCTCGTGGGCATCGGTGCTTGGGTGTTGTTACAGTCGCCTATCATTTCGCCTAAAGATGCACTGACGTCGTCAGCTACTTTGTCGCAGGCGAGTTTAGTACACGTTGATAACAAAGGGCAAACCCAAAAATTAGTGAAGTTACCAGACGGCACGATAGTGAAACTGAACGCAGGGGCATCTATTGATTATCCTAAACAATGGGCAAGTGATAAAAGAGAGCTATTCCTGACAGGGACTGCATTTTTTGAAGTAGTGCGAAATCCAGAACAGCCGTTTTTGGTATATGCCAATGAGATCGTCACGAAGGTATTGGGAACTAGCTTTTGGATAAATGCACAGTCGCCCGACAAAAAGGTAGAAATAGCAGTGGTAACGGGCAAGGTATCAGTATTTAAACGTGACTCAAAGGCTGATTATATTTCAGCCAATACCAAGAGTGGTGTAATTCTGACACCTAATCAACAAGTAGATTATTTTCCTGAAAATCAGGTGTTTGTTACCAGAATTGTAAAAGAGCCAGTATTGATATTGCCAGATATACACCACAAGCAGGTGACGTTTAATCTACCCACTTTTGTGTATGACGAGCAGTCGGTAGCAACAGTGTTGGATGAAATCGGCAAAGCATACGGTATTGAGATTATCCTAGAAAACGAACAAATCAATAATTGCCCTATTACTGCCGACCTTTCGCAGAGTAGCCTTTATACCAAATTAGATATTATCTGTGCCACCCTCAAAGCGAGTTATGAGATACGTGGAACGAAGATTCTGATTAGTGGGAAAGGATGTTAAAAGAGAAAACTTAACCATTAAATATAGAAATAGTAAATAGCACCTTTCATAAAGTAGATGCCAAATTGATTACAAGCGTCTGAAGTAGTAAAGACTTTGGACAAAAAAAAGGCTACCCGTGCGCCAACACTGATAGCCAAAAAGTGTTATGTCAAACCGTTCAAAATTTAACAAAACCAAAGTAAAAGTATGCAAAAAATTCAAAAAATTAAACCTCCCTTGCTAAGGATTATGAAATATTCTTTGCTACAGTTGTTTCTGGCATGTGTTTTCTCTTCGCTATCCGTAGCGAATGTCTATACACAGGAGCTTCTCAACCGTACAGTGAGCCTAAAAGTTGACAATGCAGCTTTCAAAAATGTATTGCTCAACCTTGAAAAAGAAGCAGATGTAAAGTTTGTTTATAGTTCTCGCTCGGTTCAGCTTGACCGAAAAATGAGTGTACACGTTACCGACAAAAGGCTTTCTGAAGTATTAGATATGGTGTTGCGTCCGTTGATGTTGAACTACCAAGTGGTTGGAGGACAGATAATTATCAATACGATAGATGAAGAAGACAAGGCTTTGTCGGAAGCGAATGTGGTAGTACAACCCATCAAAGACCAGACTGTAAAAGGAAAAGTAACAGACGAGACAGGTGCAGGATTACCGGGTGCTAACGTATTAATTAAAGGAACTAAAAAAGGTGTAAGCACCAACGGAAATGGAGAGTTCTCGATTAGCTTTCCCGATGGCAGTGATGTTGTTTTGGTGTTTAGTTCTGTTGGGTATATTACTCAGGAAACTGCGGTAGGAAGCCGTACATCCATCAATATTTCATTAGTACCCGACAACAAATCTTTGGCGGAAGTGGTAGTAGTAGGATATGGAACGCAAAAGAAAAGCGACGTAACAGGGGCGATTTCATCTATCAATGAAAAAGCCATCAAAGAAGTACCGACCTCAAACATTGGTTCGGCCTTACAAGGACGAGTTGCAGGTTTAGAAATTCAGCGAGCAGGCTCAACACCAGGGTCAGGCAATCAGATTCGTATCCGTGGTGAGCGTTCTATCAACGGTAGCAACGACCCGCTGATTGTATTAGATGGTATCCCGTTTGATGGAGGGTTGAATGATATTAATAACAACGACATTGCTTCAATCGATGTCTTAAAAGATGCCTCCGCAACGGCTATCTATGGTTCTAGGGGTGCGAATGGAGTTATTTTGATTACGACTAAAAGAGGAAAATCTGGTGAAACAAAAATTACTTATAATGGCTATTATGGGATAAGCAGTATTATCAATAAGTACCCTGTTTACAATGCCGAACAGTATCAAGCTACCCGTAATATCTCGGTATATTCGTCGGGCTATATGCCGGGTGAGATAGCATCAATCGCTAGTGGCAAAACAACCGACTGGCAAGATTTGATGTATAAAAACGGCTATATCACCGACCAAAACATCAGTGTATCAGGCGGAAAAGATGAAAATCTATTCACCATTGGTGGAGGATATTTCAAAGAAAGTACAGTATTACCGGGTCAGGATTTTGAACGTTTTACCGTTAAAGGTTCAACAGATACTAAAATAGGACGTATTTTGAAATTCGGGATTAGCTCGCTTACGACGCTGACTACTACCAATGGCTCGCAGTTTGTAAACCCAATGTATCCAATTCTGACATTAAGTCCGCTGATGCAACCTTATGATGCCAACGGAAATATCGTGATTTCGCCAGCGGGTAATAATGACGATGTAAACCAGTACAATCCGTTGTTGTTGTACAGAGATACCAATTCTTGGGTAGATAGAGTCCGTCGCTTGCGTACCTTCAATAGCTTGTATGCCGAAGCTCAATTGGCGGAAGGATTAAAGTATCGTGTAAATATTGGGGTTGATTTAAGCTTTCAAGAGAATGCTCAATTCCAAAAAGGAGATAGCTATTTCAGACCGAATGCTAATAGTTTGGGAAGTATGAACAATGCAAAGGCTTCGTCATTACTGATGGAACATTTATTATACTACGATAAAACAATCGCTAAAAAACACAAATTGAATTTCACAGGTTTGTGGAGTGTTCAAAAGTCTCAATCATACAATACTTATATTAAAAGAGAAGGTATCGCCGCTGATTTTATCCAGTTCTATGACCTATCGCAAGTAACAGACGAAGCCAAAGCCAACACTGTTATCAGCGGTAGCGAGTCGTCAAGAGGGATGATTTCAATGATGGCGCGTATCAACTATGCTTATGATGACAAATATTTACTAACCCTTACGGGTAGGAGAGATGCCTCTTCTGTGTTGGCTGATGGCCACAAAACGTTGTTTTACCCTGCGGTATCTGTAGGATGGAATATTGCTAACGAGGCGTTTATGAAAGAGATTCCTGTCATCGCAAGTTTGAAATTGCGTGCAGGTTGGGGAACTACTGCTAACCAGTCTATCGGACCATACTCTACTTTAGGGGGCGTAGTGCCATATTTATACCAAGGCTCGCAAGCAGTACCGATTAAATACAACTTCGGCTCAACCGTCGTGTCTGGCTATAACATCAATACCTTGCCTGACCAAAACCTTACTTGGGAAAGCACAGAAGGTAAAAACGTAGGGGTTGATTTTGGGATTTTAGGCAACCGCATCACGGGTAGCGTAGAATGGTATCATCAATATACCAAAGGAATTTTATACGGTGTGACCTTGCCTGCGACAACGGGGGTAACAGGACAGTATTTGACCAACGTAGGAGAAATGAGCAACCACGGGATGGAATTCTCTGTATCGTCAGTGAATGTAAAAACGGCACAAGGATTTACTTGGAATACAGACTTTAACCTTTCGTTCAACCGTAATAAATTAGAAAAACTAGATGGTTCGGTGACTCAAAATATTGCCAATGGTTTGTATGTTGGGCATCCGTTGACTGCCATTTATGATTATACTAAATTGGGTATCTGGCAATTGAACGAAGCCGAGCAAGCCGCTAAATATGGCTCAGTACCGGGTCAATTGAAATTAGCTGATTTGAACAATGACGGCAAAATCACGGATGTAGACAGAAGCGTAATCGGTAGCGGACAGGCAGATTTCCAAGGAGGTTTGACCAACCGTTTTTCTTATAAGGGTGTCGATTTGTCAATTGTTTTATTTACACGTGTAGGCGGAACGTTAGTGAGTACTATTCACCAACCATTATCGAATTATTTAACCAATTTAGATGGACGTAGAAACCAATTAGCAGTAGATTATTGGACGCCCGACAACCCGACTAATTCATTCCCTACACCAGCAGTGGCTAACCCTAGCCCAGTAGGTGCGGCATGGTCGACATTGGGTTATTTTGACGCTACTTTCTTGAAAGTAAGAAGCATTAATCTTGGGTATAATTTGCCAGCATCTTTGTTGAAAGTAATCAAAGCCTCATCAGTAAAACTGTACCTTACTGCTAGCAATCCGTTTATTTTATTCTCGCCTTATATTCAGGCAGGAGGGATAGACCCAGAGCCAAGCGGACAAGGTTCTAATGGTTTAGTGGGCGGTGGTCCGGGTAATATTTCAGGTAGAAACTTGAATATTCGCCTTACGACACCCTCTACGAAAAGCTTCATTTTTGGCATGAATGTGACGTTCTAAACGTAGGAAGGATTGATTGCTCAACAAATGATTTAACATTTTTTATTCGATACATAATGAAATTAAAACATACATTTTCAGCTTTTCTATTGGGCATAACGGCATTTGCTTTTTCTGGGTGTCAATCGGTCTTGGATGAAACGCCAAGAACTGCCTTTACGATAGATTATTTCAAAACGCAGGACGGTCTGCAATCTGCTATCTATACCGCTTATGCAGGGTTAAGATATGACTTCGGACCCATCGGAGCGATGGTCTTGGGGAATGTTGGGACAGATGAATTTACCTATGGCGACCAAGGAGCTTCTGGACAAACATTAGAATGTGGTATCTATAGCATCAGCCCAACCAACGGCGCTATTGGTACACCTTGGAACAGGAATTATTCCAACATCAACCTTTGTAATGCCGTGGTGGAATTTGCACCAAATGTGACGATGGATGCTACTAACAAAAGCAAATTGTTAGGCGAAGCCCGTTACCTAAGAGCGATGTACTACCTATTGTTGGTAGAAAACTTTGGAGCCGTTCCGTTAGACTTAGGTTCTGGTGATTTGAAATTCAATAGTACGCCTAGTTGTACTTTTAGAAGAAACGACCCTGATTTGTTGAAGAAAAACTTCCAGTCGATGATAGATGATTTATTGTTTGCGACTGAAAATCTTCCAGACCAACGTCCTGCGGGGGAATATCGTTTGGCTAAAGGGGCAGCGTTACATTTATTAGCAAGAGTATATACGTACCGTGCCTATTCGGCAGTGAAGCAAGCAACAGACTTTCAGAGTGCCTACGACACCGCTAAAAAGTTGATTGATGGTAAAGCCAAATACGGCACAGATTTGTTGCAAGATTTTGGGGATATTCATAAAGAAGGAAACGACTATAATAAAGAAATTCTTTTTGCTGTAGAACGTTTGCCATTGAATAACATAGCCAACGAAGTAGTTAACCCAAGTTCGGACTTTGACCAAAAGGTGAATATTTCTTGTAATATGTTTGTATCGAACTATACTTCTGTTACCAAAAATGGCGTAACGCTTTTCCCAGTGCGTGTATTGCAGTATGGTCGCCCGCTTCGTCAGTTTTGCCCAACCCGTTGGACATTGGATGTCGCTTTTGCTGACAAACTCAACGATAGCCGTTTTAATAATACATTCCGCGATGCTTATCCAATAGCTACTTTTTATACGGCTGGTTCATCAGACTACACCAAATATGTAGCTGATATGGCAGCGATAGGTTTTGCCTTGGGCGATACCGCCTTTTATATCGCTCCAACCGATGCCATTGCCAAAACATTGAAAGCCGCTAATAAAAAGTATGTGATTTATTCGCCTTCGGAAACATATAGCAACCAAAACAGGGCTAATAATATTTATCCTGCTTTGAGAAAATATGAGGCTGTCAACCGTAATTCTTACCAAGATATTTCGGGTCGTCCGTTTGTGGCAAGTAAGTTTTCAGAAGTGTATTTATTAGCCGCAGAGGCGGCAATGGCGTTAGGGAAAAATGCAGAGGCGGCACAATACATCAACGTATTGCGTGACAGAGCAGCGTATCGCTCAGGACTTTCGGCAACAGAATTAGCTAATCGCAGAGCTAAAATACAGGTTTCAGCAAGTGATATTACCCTTGATTTTATCTTAGATGAACGTACACGTGAATTATGTGGAGAGAGTATCCGTTGGCCAGATTTAGCGATGCGTGGCAAATTGGTTGACAGGGCTAAGAAATACAATCCAGATGTTACTAACCTGCAAAGTTTCCATTTGTTACGCCCAATTCCACAGTCGCAATTAGATGCAACGTGCGAAACAGTTAAATCTCAATATCAAAATCCGGGGTATAATTAATATAATATTTGAGTTGCAAATAATTGAGAATAATCAAAAAGAAGACAAAACCTGATGTTCTTTGGTTTTCAACCTCACCCCCAGCCCCTCTCCTTCAGAGAGGGGAGCTTAAAGCGAGATAGTCTGCCCCCCTTCTCTGAAGGAGAAGGGACGGTCGGCCGCTGCCGTTGGGGGATGAGGTTGAGTGCAGAAGAATATTTACTTTTTCCTTCTTTCCAAGATTGATGAACAGACAAAACATGAAAAGACATACATTATTATATAAGCTAGCACTAGTAGCCTCGATAGGCTTGCTGTGTGCTTGCGAAAAAGACCCTATCAATATTCTTAATGCCAATACTTACACGGCGGATGGTTCGTTGAAAACAGCTACAACGGCCTTCCCAGTAGGATTGAGTATTGATTACGATTTGTTTTTAAACAATGCTCAATACCGTTCGGTCGTAGCGGCGGATGCGCAAAGCACCACTTTCGGCTATCACATGAAGCACGGAGCTTTAGTAAGAAACGACGGGACGATTGACTTTACCAAAGCGGATGCTTTGTATGATGCCTGTAAAACTGCTGGTATCGAAGTGTTCGGGCATACGTTGGGCTGGCACCAAAATCAGAATGCTACTTACTTGAAAACGATAACAGGCGGAGGCTCTGGTCCTGCGGCGGTAAACTTGGTAGCTAATGGAAGTTTTGAAAGTGGCTCGGGTGATAATTTTAATAACTGGGGTAAATACAACGGAGGGACGTCGTTAGTGGCTACAACCGTCACCTCAGAAGTTCAAGCTGGCACAAAGGCATTGAAAGTAGTAGTAGCTGCCGACGGTAACCCTTGGAATGTACAATTAGCCAGTGATGAATTTGCTACCACAGTAGGCAAAACGTATAACATGACATTTTTTATCAAATCGGCGGTTGCGGGGGGGCAAATGCGTATATCTACAGGTGGTACTGGTTCTACGGCTCAGTATTCGGGGAACTACTCAACCTCGACAGACTGGGTACAAAAAACGTATTCCTTTACCGCAAATGGCCCCATGACACGTGTGTTGATTGACATCGGTAGCAAAGCCAATACATATTTTATGGATAACGTCGTGGTAGTAGATGCCTCTGCATCTGTACCGCCAACGGGCGGAGCTTTGGTAACGGCTGTTGATAATGCCTTGAAAGATTTTATCACGCAAACGGTAACGCATTACAAAGGAAAAGTAAAAGCTTGGGACGTAGTGAACGAACCTGTATCTGAAAGTGGTACATTGCGTACCGATGCCAACACCACGGTTTCTGCTACAGCGACCGACTATTTCTTTTGGTCGAAATACTTAGGTCGCAACTGGGCATTGAAGGCTTTTCAATATGCTGCCGCTGCCGACCCAAGTGCTGAATTGTACATCAATGATTATAACTTAGAGTCGAATAGTGTAAAGCTTGATTCTTTGATTGGCTATGTAGCAGAATTGAAAGGCAAAGGAGCTAAGATAACGGGTATTGGTACACAAATGCACGTGCTTTGGAATACACCTTATAGTGGCATTGATAATATGTTTAAAAAATTGGCTGCGACAGGCTTAAAAATTCGTATTTCAGAACTAGACGTTCGGGTGAATCCTAACAAAAAAACTCAGTTTGTCTTAAACAAGCAATTTGAATCATATCAGGCTGATATGTATGCCTATATTGTTCGTTCTTATTTGACAAACGTTCCTGTAGCACAACAATCAGGGATTACGGTTTGGGGTATCTCAGATAATACCAGTTGGTTGTATGAAAATGGCTTAGATTTTCCTTTATTGTATAATAAAGATTATTCTAAAAAAGCGGCATATTATGCTGTGTTGAAGACTTTGAAGGAAAAATAAAACAAGTAGGGACGAATTGCATTCGTCCTTATTCCGTCCTATTGTTGTATGTTGGGGGCGTATGCCATACGCCCCTACGTTTTATTGAAAGTTATCATAGAAACTAAAACCGTGTTGTGTGGCTCACAGAATACAATATGCGGACTGTTACGTCCTGTGAGCCATAGACTGCGGTTAAAGAAAGAAAAAAATAATTAATAAGAGCATTTATTCCTAGCGAGGGACTTATTAAGATTCATGAAATAATCGTTCTTTGAAATTTGGGTAAAACTCATTAAATTTTCGTCAAAATTCATATT
>NZ_JBWKYN010000205.1:0-9787 GCF_059423785.1 Arcicella sp. GW458-12-2-14-TSB2
GATCATACATTTGTCCCATAAGTCTTATAGAGTAATTATAAATGTGTCATAATTACACTTAATAGTTAATATTTCCTTACTTAAAACAATTCGAATGAAACATTAGCACCTAACCGTGCTAAAACCCAGATTTTTTGACAATTACTAGCAACATCAGCAAAATGATGGATGGGAAAGTATTTGCCAACATTATCAAATTAAACAAAAAAGTTATGGACAAACACAATCAATGGAAACAACATTTACGAAAACTTCAAAGTCTTTTTTCCATCATTATCGTCTTAGGAATTACTTCTTTTCAAAGTATTGCCAATAAGTCTATTAAGTCTAGCGAACAAATAATTAATGGGATTATTAAAGATGAAAAAGGAGAAGCTTTACCAGGGGTAAATGTTATCATCAAGGGCACTCAAAAAGGTGTTTCATCTAACCAAGATGGTAAATATTCGATTACAGTTAATCAAAAAGATGCTACACTAATTTATTCTTTTGTGGGTTATATCTCTCAAGAAGTTAAAATTAGCAATCAAACGATTATTAATATTACTCTTCAACCTGAGGCTAAATCTTTGGATGAGGTAGTAGTGATTGGTTATGGTACACAAAAAGCTAGTGACATTACGGGTTCTGTGGTATCTTTTGATGCCAAGCATTTAGAGGAAAAACCTATTTCAAGAATCGAACAGGCACTTGTTGGGCAAATGGCTGGTGTGCAAGTAAAACAACAATCAGGCTTGCCAGGTGCAGGGCTAAGTGTTGTAGTACGTGGTACAGGTTCTATCAATGCTGGTTCTGAGCCTCTCTATGTAATCGATGGATTCCCATTAGATGTAGCTGGACAAAGTTCAGATGGAAGCATTGGCACAAGCCCGTTAGCTAACTTAAGCGCCAACGATATTGAAAGCATTCAAGTATTAAAAGATGCAGCAGCGGGTGCTATTTATGGGTCACGTGCGGCGAATGGTGTAGTATTGATTACGACAAAAAAAGGGAAGTCGGGCAAGTTGAAAATTAATTTAAATGCCAACAGTGGTATTAGTAGTATTGCTAAAAAATTAGATATTCTAAGTGCCGACGAATGGGTAAATGTTGCTACTGAAGTAGCCAATATTAACTGGGTTCGCTCTGGAACAGGTAGAACAGCCGACCAAACGAATGACCAACGCAGAGCGATTTTAGGATTGAAGGCAGGTGAATACAATACCTCCTATATGCCCGACGAACGTTGGTCGATAGCAGGACATCCGGGTTTGCAATATGTAGATTGGCAAGATGCTATTTATAGAAAAGCTTCTTTTCAAAACTATCAATTATCTGCTACTGGCGGTACAGAAAACGTAAGTTATTTCTTTTCAGGAAATTACCTGAATCAACAATCAACTTTAATTGGTACTGACTACAAAAGTTATGGTGTCCGTGCCAATATTGAGGCAAAAGCCAATAAAAAGCTCAAATTTGGGATTAACCTTGCTCCTACCTATTCTGAAAACAATACGCCACAAGGCGACGGAAAGGACAGTCCTATCATGAATATAGCGACAATTTCGCCTGTGGTAGAAGCAAATGCTGGCTTAAACAGTGGTGCAGGTGAGTTTGCTACTTATACATGGAGTAGTCCACGTTTGGTAAGCCCTTATGCTATTTTGAATAATTCGATTGGTTTAACAAAAAATACACGCCTTTTGACATCGATTTATGCTGAATACTACATTTTACCAAGCCTTTTTGCCAAGACTACCATCAACTACGACGACGTAAATCAACAAACTAAAAAATATGTATCCGACTATGTAGCTGTTGGTGGTGCTGCCGAGCGTATTACCAACCCAGGAAAAAATGCTAGTGGCTCGTATGGTGGTTATAGAAAGCAAAATTTTGTAAATGAAAACACCCTTAATTTTATCAAAACATTTGATAAAGTTCACAATGTAGCAGCCGTAGCAGGGGTATCATTCAACAGTGTACACAGCGAAGCCTTCAACATTAGCACAGCAGGTGGTTTTGCCAATAACATTGTAAATACTATCAGTAATGCCATTCCTAACTCGGCAGGTGTGACTGTAACAGGTACTACGAATGAAAATAATAACACACTTTTTTCATACTATGGTAGAATCCAATACGATTATCAAGGTAGATATTTAATCACAGGAAGTATTCGTCGTGATGCTTCTTCAAAGTTTGGGGCAAATAATCAATGGGGAACATTTCCATCAGCATCAATCGGTTGGAGAATTTCGCAAGAATCTTTCTTGAAAGATAGTAAAGTAATTAGTGATTTAAAACTTCGCTTTAGCTGGGGTAAGTCAGGTAATAACAACATTGGCAATTATAATGCTATCCCAACATTGGCTGGTACATCTTATAATTTTGGAGGAAATACTCCTGTAGTAGCAAGCGGTCAGGTAGCAGCAGGATTGGCTAATCCGAACTTGAAATGGGAAACATCAAATACTTATGATATTGGTTTTGATGCAGCCCTATGGAACAACAGAATCAATGTATCTTTTGATGCTTATACCAAGAAAAGCACTGATTTATTATTGAATTTACCTGTGCTGGGTGCTAGTGGTTTCTCTACAAGTTTACAAAATATTGGGTCTGTTAAAAACCAAGGATTAGAATTAGGCATTACTACTAGAAATATTGTAACCCCTGATTTCCAATGGACTACCAATGCTAATATTTCATTTAACCGTAATGAAGTAATTTCTTTGAATGCCGACGGTTCACCTATTTATATTCCTTCGGCATATAGCGGTAGCAATGCTCCTTATATTTTACAGCCAGGTTTACCAATGTTTACTTATTATGTAACCAAGGCAGTTGGTATTTTAACACAAGCCGATATTGATAACCCTAAAGTTGCTAAAATCAAAAACCAGACTGTTGGCGATACTAAATATTTTGATGCCAACAACGATGGCGTAATCAATGCAAACGACCGCGTAGTGTATGGTCAACCTAATCCTAAATATACGTGGGGTATTACCAACAATTTCAGATACAAAAACTTTGATTTAAGTATTCAGGCATACGGACAAGTTGGGGGTTCTATCCTTTCATACTTCGGACGTGCTATCGACTTTAGTGGTAGTACAACAGCCAACATTTCGGGTATTTGGCGTGAACGTTGGACGGCTGAAAACCAAAATTATGATGCTCCTCGTGGTAAATTAGCGTCGACCTATACAGTACCACAAGTAACTTCTGATTGGGTTTATTCAACTGACTTTATCCGTATCCAGAATGTTACGCTAGGATATAACTTGCGAGATTTAGCAAAAACAGGTGTATTTTCTTCTGCTCGTGTGTATGTGTCTTTACAAAACTGGTTCAACCATGATAATTATAGAGGTGGTGTAAATCCTGAAGCACAAAATACCAATGTAAGTGGTAATGGTAGCTACCCGATTCCTGGAGACTATGGTGCAATGCCATTAAGTAAAACGGCTTCTGTTGGTATTAACCTTACTTTTTAATTTACGAAATTACATTTTATAGTCATGAAAAAAATAATTTATATAGCACTTAGTATCTTTGTATTAGGTTTTTCCTCTTGTGAAGATCAACTCAATCAGCAACCTGTTTCAAGTACAACTGCAGAAAGCTTTTATACCAATACCAACGACTTTACACAAGCAGTAAATGGCGTTTACAGCAAACTGACATCCTACCCTAGTCAAGTACTTTGGTTAGGGGAAATGCGTAGCGATAACTTGAATGCATTGCACGATGGTAACCGCGACTGGCAAGGTATCAACGATTTTTCGCCTAATATTACTACAACAGGTTTTATCGCTACTGCTTGGAGCGATAATTTCAATGGCATATTTAATGCCAATTCGGTTTTGCAAGCACTTGAAACCAAGGGAAGTATCATTACTGATGCTACTTTAAGAGCAAGGTTTACTGCTGAAACCCGTTTTTTAAGAGCATTCTATTACTTCCAGTTAGTACGTGTTTTCGGTAAAGTTCCTTTGGTTGAAAAACCATTGACGGCTGCCGAAGTAGAGTCTGTACCAAGAAGTGCTGTGGCAGATATTTATAAACTGATTATTGCCGATTTAGAATTTGCTTCTCAAAATCTCCCTACTGCGTATACTGGTGCTAATATTGGCAGAGCCACTGCCAATGCTGCCAAAGGATTATTAGGCTTGGTGTACTTAACTCGCTCTGGACCAACGTATAATATCGAAGGTGCAGGTATCAATAGTAATGAATACGATAAAGCATTGGCATTGTTCAACGAAGTAATCGCTAGTAATCAATATCAATTGTTATCAACTTATCCATCAGTGTTCGCTTATGACAATGAGAATAACAAAGAAGTAATTTTTGATGTACAATTCATGAGTTCTTCAAATGGAGCAGGATTTCCTAGCCATCTAGTTCCCGTGGCTTTCTGGACGGGTCAGGGAATTTCAAATTCATATGGTAATGGTTATGGCTCAAGTAATTTTAATGTCTCAAAGGAATTAAAAGCCTCTTACTTAACCAACGCTGCTGATGTAAGAAATGCCTTTAATATTCAATTATCATATTCTCAGCCTTTTATTAAAAAATATATTGATATTGCTAAAAAGGGGACAAGTGGTAAAGATTGGCCAATCAACTTTATCGTGTTGCGCTATGCTGATATCTTGTTACTTAAGGCTGAAGCAATTTTAAAAGGTGCTAAAGGAACTCAAACAGAAATAGATGCTTTGGTGAATCAGGTAAGAAATCGTGCAAGTTTACCGAGTATCAGTAATGTTAGTTTCGATACTTTGTTAGAAGAAAGAAGAAAAGAGTTTTTAGGAGAAGGTATCCGTTGGAACGATTTAGTTCGTTCAGGAAATGCCGTTACTAAAATGAACTCATGGATAAAAAATGATGCTATCACAACCATCAATACAGTAATCCCAGATTTTTTAATTTATCCCGTTCCAGCTACAGAAATCGGTACAAAAGCAGGATTATACTTACAAAATCCTGGGTATAATTAATCATTAAATGTCTTTAGCAAGCATAGGTAATAAGTTGATTTATTACCTATGTTTTTTTGTTTTATAATCTCAATCGTAATCAATTATATCTCATTATAATATGCAAAAAATAATTCTGAGCCTTGCTTTTGCACTCTTCTTTATTAGAAGCTCGCCAGCTCAAGTAACCAAAAATAACAAAGCCCGTCGTCCTAATATCATCTTTATTTTAGCAGATGATTTAGGCTATGGCGATATTGGGGTAAATGGTCAAAAGCTTATCAAGACGCCAAATATTGATAAACTTGCTAAACAAGGGGTACGGTTTACGCAGTTTTATGCAGGTACCAGTGTTTGTGCGCCATCACGTTCTTCTTTGCTAACAGGTCAGCATACGGGGCATACTTATATCAGAGGTAATAAAGGCGTTGACCCAGAAGGACAAGAGCCTATCGCAGATTCAGTATTAACAGTGGCAGAAGTTCTCCAAAAAGCGGGCTATCAAACAGCTGCCTTTGGTAAATGGGGCTTAGGGCCAGTAGGCTCTGTAGGTGACCCCAATAAACAAGGGTTCGACCAGTTTTTTGGTTATAATTGCCAGACTTTAGCACATCGCTACTACCCTAATCATTTATGGGAAAACGGTAAAAAGATAATATTAGAAGCTAATCAGAACCTCCGTGAGAATAAAGAATATGCGCCAGATATTATTCAACAAAAGGCGTTAGATTTTGTTGATCATCGAGAAAAGGATAAGCCTTTCTTTTTATTCTTACCTTATATTCTGCCACACGCTGAACTACTTGTTCCTAACGATAGTATTTTTGAATATTATAAAAGCAAATTCGCTGAAAAGCCTTATAAAGGAAATGATTATGGTGTAAAGGCAACAAAAGGAGGCTATACTTCTCAGGAATATCCACATGCAGCTTTTGCGGCAATGGTTAGTAGGCTTGATTTATATGTTGGTCAGATTTTAGATAAGCTAAAACAAGAAGGCTTAGATAAAAATACGTTGGTTATTTTTACGAGTGATAATGGCCCACACAAAGAAGGGGGAGCTGACCCTGATTTTTTCAATAGTGGCGGTGGTTTTAAAGGCTATAAGCGTGATTTATACGAGGGTGGTATTAGAGAACCATTTATTGCCCGTTGGACAAACGTTATTAAACCTAATTCTCAAAATAATCATATTGGTGCTTTTTGGGATTTGTTCCCTACTTTCAGTGAATTGGCAGGTGTAAAAGTAAAAGTAGCTAAAAATATTGATGGACTATCGTTCGCTCCTACTTTAAAAGGTAATAAAGCACAGCAAAAGCATGCTTATCTCTATTGGGAATTTCATGAAAATGGTGGAGTTCAGGCAGTAAGACAAGGAGACTGGAAAGCTGTAAAATTGAATGCGTCAGTAAATCCTGATGGTGCTATTGAGCTGTATGATTTAGCAAAAGACCCTAAGGAAAGTAAAAATCTAGCTAAACAATATCCTGATAAAGTAAAAGAATTAAGTAAACTAATCAATGAGTCACATGTGGAATCTACTTTATTTCCTTTTTTAAAACAAAATAAGTAGGTTTACATAAAAAATTTAAGCGACAGCCCGTCAAAACTAAAAGAGAGCCAACCACCGACTTTCTTACTAAGGTTTGACAAAGCTGTCGCTTAAAATTCGATTTTTTATCCTATTTATTCGATAGACAAAGATACTATTTATTTTGTAAAAAACCGACTAAATACAATTTTTTAAGCAAAAATTAATTGAGGATTTTTTTGATATTCTGTCTTTTTAATAAAAATATCTTGCTCGTAAATATCTACGATTGTCTTGATAATTAAATCTATTTCTTTTGGTGTGTTAGATTTGCTAAAAGAAAAACGAACACTGTCTTTATCAAGGTTACGGTTCAATGTTTTTAACACATGCGAACCATTGTTGGTTAAGTTAGAGCAAGCACTACCCCCTGAAACTGCAATGCCAAGTGCATCTAAACGATTTACTAATACGCCTCCTTTTTTCAGATGTGGAAAAGCTACATTTAGGATATTAGGCAAACTGTTTGTTGGTGAGTCGCTTTCGCCATTAAACGAAATTTCCTCTCCAAACAAATCATAAAGTGTTGTACTCATTTTTGATTTCAAGAAAGCAACATAGTTATGATACTCTTCCAAATCTCTGTAGGCAATTTCTAAGGCTTTAGCCATACCTACAATACCTGCCACATTCTCTGTTCCACCTCTCGTTCCTCTTTCTTGAGCTCCTCCATAAATATGAGGCTGTATTTTGCGGTATTTATTAATGTAGATAAATCCTACTCCTTTAGGTCCATGAAATTTATGTGATGACCCTACAATATAGTCTACATTCAGTTTTTTAATATCAAATCTATATTTACCAATCGTTTGCGTAGTATCGCTATGAAAGATAGCGTCATATTTCTTACAGAGTTCGCCAATTTTTGCAATATCATTCAAATTTCCAATCTCATTGTTAGCGTGCATTAAGCTCACTAACGTCTGGTGATTATTCTTCAAAAGCCATTCAAACTGATTCAAATCAATATTCCCACGACTGTCAATTTTCACGAAATCGGTTTCTAATTCATTGTTCTGGCTGTACTGCCCCAAGGTCTGTAAAACAGCTTTGTGTTCTATCCTACTGGTTATAACATGCTTGATTTCATACGTCTTAATCGCTCCAGAAAGTGCTAAATTATTCGCTTCTGTAGCACCAGAAGTAAAGAAAATATCATTTTCTGAGGCATTCAAAAGTCCAGCTATTTTCTGCCTAGACTCTTCTACCGCTTCTCTAGCTTTTCTTCCTATTGCATGACTAGAAGAAGGATTCCCGAAATGATTGGTTAGATATGGAATCATGGTATCTAATACCTCCAAATCTAAGGCTGTCGTAGCGGCGTTATCACAATAAATCTCCATGGTGTTTAGTTTTTTAGATTGTTGTCTGATTAATTTTCAAGCTAATAGGCTTAAGAGGTCATTTCACTTCACTGTTTTGTTGATGAATTGTATTTAATTTTTTGAAAGAGGTTCCTAAATATTTACTGATTGCTAATATTTTCTAAAATTGGAATTTTTGTTCAAATGGGATACAAACGCCCTTTTTATCATTGCATAGTTGTCCTTTTATTCCTCCAAAAATGTCTAATGAATGTTCTACTATTCTGACTTTAGTCCTGAATTCTGCTTTATCTTTGAAATAAGACACTTCAAATCCCCAATTCTTATCGACTTTTTTTAAAGGACTAACTGGTACAATCTTTCCATCATATTCAAAAGAACCATTTTCGGCAAACCAAAAGGTAGTAGGCTGTGGCCCAACATCAGCTTTAAAGTCACTTGAATATAACGACCATCCTTTTTCCAAATTAGCTGTAAAGACTAATTCTACCTCATCGCCCACTTTAAAACTAGGATTGGAATAGCTATATTTCCAGCTAACAATCTGATTGATTTGCTGTGCTTTAATTGCAATAGACGCAAAAATTAAGCACACGATTATAACTATACGTCTCATGATGTATTAGGTTGAGTTAAAACACAAGGTTATTTTGTATTGCTTATTACAATATTCTTTTGTGTGATTTTTTATGATTTATCATTAGAATAAGGTTGGGGCACCTTGTTGGTGGTTTACAGGTTGCCAGAAGATCATAGAGCCTTATCTCTCCCTTCGTTCTTTATAAATCTACTTATTCGATAGACAAAGTTCTATTTTAAATATTACAATTCCAAATTTTCTACTTAAAATTTATGACTTATTTTGAAAAAATTATTTCATGAAAATTAAATACCCATTTCGGTTAATGCCGCTTGTGCCTTATTATCTATTGAGTTTTTATACTCGTGTTTTTTATAGGCAATTGCCCTTTCAAACGAAAGTTTGGCTTTTGGTTTATCATTTCTTTGTTGATAAATATAGCCTAATTGCAAGGAAGAACTTGCCCCAAAATGACAGTTTTGTCCTGCACAAAGTGCCATAGCACGCTCAAAAAAAGGAATTGCTTGCGTCTGTGCATTCATTTTTTGCAAGATACTTGCCTTTCTAAAATTGAAGTTAGCCTTATCAATCTGTGAAGTAAACGAATCTTCTTCAAGGTTATCCAAAAACGCTAAGGCTTCTGTATAATGTCCTCCTTCGAAAGCATAACAAGCCTTTACTAGGTTCTTGTTTGGAAAAGCTTTTGTTTTCTGAAATTGTTCATAAAAATTTTGAGCAATAATATCTGTTTCAGAGAATTTCTTGCCCACATTCGGAATCTTAGCCAAATGATTCAACGCTTTATCAGGGTTGTTTGTTAGCCAATTGGCAAGAAACAATTTAAAATTTACATCTTTCAAAAAACTATTTCCACGAAAGTTTTTTAGATAACTATGATAATACTGAATAGCTGGCGAATAGTTTCCTTTGTTAAATAAGATTTCAGCTTGATACAAATCAAAAATAGGCATGGATATATAAGCAGCACCACTGGGCCTGTTCTGTAATACTTTTTGAGCCATCTCACTTTTGTTATTTCTTAGCAAAATCGATACGCCCAAGAAACTAATCGCTAAATTATCAGGATTATTAGTCACAAATTGACTTAAATCTTGTCGCTCATTATCATCCAATGTCAATACATTCGACTGAATAAATAGCTGATAAAACTTTGCTTCTTTTCCTACAATTTTATCATTAACAGCGATATTCAATTCCTTTAATCCTTGCTGAATTCCCCCTTTCAATCCTAATAGTTTTGTAACCCATTTATAGTTTTCAGGAACAGAACCTATCATAACATGAAAAACGCCTAGATTCTTAT